>NZ_JARXXJ010000026.1:0-23920 GCF_029893935.1 Breznakia sp. PFB1-19 | reverse complement strand
CATAACTGGGAGCGGTTCAGAACAAGAGCATTGTATGTCCTAAACGATGACGCTACATATCGGATCTTCGCTACAAAACTATAAAAGACCACAGCGATGTGGTCTTTAAAGAACTTTGGGGTGCCTAGCACCCCATGTTATTTTAAATCAAATTTCTGACTCACCCCAAGTTATTTTGGTGTGCCCATACTTAAAAACGTTTTATAACGTTTCTAAGGTAATGCCTCCAAAGAGTAACAAACCTTAATTACATTTTCATCTTAATATGAAAGTGCTTCCATGTCAATATTATTTTTTTATACAAGATACAAGCAACATCATAGGACGACGCAATTCATCTTTCATTCCTTCTACTTGTTCGAGTAGTTCTTTTGCTGGTTCAGGTTCAACAACTGCTTTGATACAAAAGCCATATTTCAACAATGTTTGAAGATATGTCGTTACTGTTCGATGATATTTTACTACTTGTTCCCCAAGAAAAACCGCTTCTCTTTTCCCTTCAAAAAAGTAGTTATCAACTGGCCAATATGCTGGCTTATCTTCACTATCATAAATCCAATCTTGTTTGCCTTGTGCAGTAAATACTGGATGTTCTACTGAGAATACAAATACCCCACCTGGCTTTAATGCGTTATGAATCACTTGTACAACTTGGTCAAAATTTGGCGTGTAATGAAATGCTAATGAACTCATTACTACATCAAAACTTTCATCATCTAATTGTAGATCTTCCATTGCTACTTGCTTATAAGTTACTACATCGCTCTCTGTTTTCTCTTTAGCAACAGCTAACATTTTCTCTGAAATATCTGTACCTAGTACATATGTAGCACCTTTACTAGCTGCATATATACAGTGCCAGCCAAAACCACAACCAATATCCAATACCCGTTTCCCTTGAAAATCGGGAAGTAATTTTTTTAGTTCATGCCACTCTCCTGCTGCAGATAAACCTTCCACTGAACGTGGAAATTTCTGATATGCTTCAAAAAATGCATCATTATCATATATATTTTCTTTCATAGTTCTCCTACTTTTAAACGTTAGATAACATATATTACCAACGTTTCATGTTAACATTATACTTTTCAATATATGCTTTCTTAAATTCATCAATTGTGATGTCATAACACAACATTACATTGTTGAAATACATCATTACATCACAAAGTTCCTCTATGAAATGCGCACGTACTTCTGGCTGGTTCATAATTTGTGTATCACCATCTTTCTTGATGACATCAATTACTTCTCCTGTTTCTCCAATCATCCACAAAAGCATTTCTTTAGCTACTTCTGGTTTCAAATCCGGCCAAAATCCTTGATATTTCTCATGCATATGTTTTTGCATCATTTGCATTTCTTCTATTGAAAAGTTCATCATTTTTAATCTCCCTCGTATATTTCATTTTACATAAAGTTTTCTTCTATCTCATATCGTGTATCACAGGATGCACAGACAACAGTTGCTTTGTATGATTGTATATTTTTTGGTACTACAGAAAACAAAGCAGATGCATCCTTTTCACAAATATATCGTTTATTGACTTCACTACGCTGTAGCGTACCCAAAGCAAGTTTATTCAAATCTATATCACCAAAACGATTTTCAACACTTCCGCTTGCTCCACACGAACATGTAAAAGAAAACCGAAAATATCGATATGTCACATAACAAAGGTATGCAACTGTTTTATTGCATGAATCACAATATAACCAACTTGCATGTCCCTTTAGAAAATGTGCTTGATCTGCTAGTACTGTTGGAATTTCTTTAGCCATTTTGTCTCCTAAATAAATGATGAGATTTCACTTTATTCATGCGTATCTTCTAGTATCTCTGCTACAAGTTTCTTACCATTTTCATAGGTTGGTATTACTTCTGATAAGATATTTTCATAAAATGCAATTGCATGTGCTTGTCGTTCTTTTGCAATTTGTTTAGCACGCTTTGTATAAAACTTATCATACAAATGTTTCAACTTATAGTTATACTCATGTAGAAATGATGGATGATCATCATGTGTTCCATCAAGTATATTGCGATTATCATCAACAAAGTATAAGGGTTCACTAATATTTGCGTTGTAGAAAAGTGTACGAGCAATTCCTACACTTCCACATACATCGATTTTGTCTGCATCAAATAGTATTTTAGCTTCAATGCTTTGTGGTGGTTGATTTGCCCGAAAACGATGGGAAGCAATACATTCTTTTATGTGTGCTGCATCTTTTTGTGAATACCCATTTTCTATACAAAAAGCATATGCCATTTCTGAACCAACTTTGGCATGACATAGCTTTGGATTTTCAAATTGTTTCTGTCTTCCAATATCATGTAACAGACATGCACTTATTAGTATGTCCATATTTACATCTTTTTCATATTTTGCAATGTCTAATGCAAGATACAAAACGCGATAGATATGTTCGATATCATGTGCACTATCCTTCATGAATTGTGACATGAATGACTCTATATGTATAAACTGACTTCTTTTCATTACTATCCCCTCAATTCATCCAACGCAATCAAATCACTACTTTCATAGCGGTTATGTCCTTGTTGGTTTTTCTTATACTTCCAACAAGCAATTGCATCTTGCAGAGTTTTTCCTTTATTATCACTAAAGAAATCACGAATATAAGCTCCTATCGTTTATTATACACTATGCGATACGTAAGTAATAAAAAAGTTCTATCTATTTAGTTTGTAATGTTTCTTACTCACACTAAATATACTAGAACCTTTTTCACCCATTTTTGTTTAACAAAATTATTCTTGTCGTTTACACTTTTCTAATATGCATTATTTTTTAAATGCTGAAATTGCTAATGATAATGCACCGACTACTCCTGCATTATCACCTAACATAGGATATACAATATAGTCTTTTATTCGATTTGTAGTTATCTCTTCTTTTTGCACATAATTATTTAAATATGTCTGAAAGTAGTGATGAATCATTGGAAACAATTGCTTTTGATGCATAACCCCACCACCTAAAATAATTTTTTCTGGTGATAGTGTTAGTGTATATGTTACTAATGCTTGTGCAATATAGTATGCTTCTAAATCCCATGCAGGATGATTTTCATCAAGTTCTTTTGCGCTTTTGTTCCATCTAGCTTCTATTGCAGGACCAGCTGCAAGACCTTCAAAGCAAGTTGCATGATATGGACAGTTACCTGAAAATGTATCATCTTCTCTAACTCGTAAAAGAATATGTCCCATCTCTGGATGTACTAAACCATGGACTAGTTTTCCACCAACGATTGCACCACCACCTACACCTGTCCCGATAGTTAGATATAATGCATTACTTAATCCTTTGGCTGCTCCAAAATATGTTTCACCCAACATGGCTCCATTTACATCTGTATCAAATACAATTGGAATATGATAGCGTTCTTCTAAAACACCTACTATATTGAAATGTTGCCAGCCTTCTTTTGGTGTAGTTGTTATGTGTCCATATGTACTACTTTCTGGATTTGGATCAATTGGTCCAAAGCATGCAACACCCATCGCATCTATTTGTTTGTCATCAAAATATGCAAATACATGTTTCATCGTTTTTTCTGGAGTTTCTGTTGGAAATGAGGCTCTATCAAAGATTTCACCTTTTTCATTTCCAATACAAACAACAAACTTTGTTCCTCCAGCTTCAATAGCTCCTAATTTCACGTATGATTCTCCTTACTTTCTACTTTATTTAAACGTATCCGTTTTCTCTTTTCTCATGATCTATGAATCCATTTTAAAATTGGATTACTTGCTGTCATGTTTTTTTATTTCATAATTGCGTAACTTATAATACGTTACTGGAATATCTATATTGGCTTCAATTTTTGCTTGAAGATCATCATATATGCGCGTTGTAAACGTATACTCACCTTTATTAATAAAGATTTCAATAGAACTTGTATCACTGAAGATTGTTATATCTTCTATACTTTCTACTATAAATTCGCGTGCGTCTCGTAGACATCCACTTTCTTTCATAGTAATACGTACAATTTGATTGTGGTACTGCAATTCAAGGTCTTGACGAAGTTTTATATCAAAGGATCTCTTTGCTAGTTTATCTAAATGCATTTCAAACACGATATCTTCCAGTGTTATTTCTTTATTCTTTTCCAAAGTAAATACATGTTCATGCTTTCTTAATTGCTTTGTTTCTGCAATTGGATATTGATACACTTTATCATTTTTCCAGCTGATTTCTCGTGGTATACATAATGCATGCTGCCACCCTTTATCTACCGTTGGATTTGTATATTCAACATCAGGCATTCCCATCCAAGCGATAAGTATCTTTCGTTCATCATTTGACTGTACTACCTGTGGGGCATAAAAATCCCAACCATAGTCTAACTCAAAGAAAGCTGATAATGTATAGTTTTTACGAAAGTCTCCATCGATTATAAAATATCCGCTTTGGTACAAGTTTTGATATTTGTATTTTTGACTTTCCACCCCTTGTGGACTACAAATTAGTATTTGCTTTTGATCAAGATCTACATAACTTGGACATTCCCACATATAGCCAAATGGTTCATCACTACAAATGGTTTTTAGATACTTCCAATCATGTAAATTTGAAGATTGATATACCAAGATAACTCCGATGTTTTCTTTGCTTCTCGCCCCTAAAAACAGATAAAAGAAATCATCTTTTTTAATCACATACGGATCACGTACATGTCGCGTCATTTCTTGTGGATAATCATCATTAGTAAGTAAACACATTTTACCTTTAAAATGAACTCCATCATCGCTATAACTATACATTGTATTATGTTCACGACCATCAGTAATATAATCATAGTCCCCAATATGTTTTACATTACCTGTATAAAAGACGTGCATTTTATCATCTGCAACTATGGCAGCACCTGAATACGCTCCACGACTATCATATCGATGGTTAGGAAATAGCGCTGTTTTCTCTTTTATGAAGTGAACAAAGTCCTTTGTTGTATAATGCCCCCAATACTTGCGACCACCTGTAGGATCTTCTGGAGTATATTGATAAAAAATATGATACTGTCCCTTGTAGTAGCAAAGACCATTTGGATCATTCAACCAACCTACTGGTGGCATTAAATGATATTTCAATCGATACTTGTCATCAATTGTTTTTGCATTATTTTCTAATGCTTCTATTTCCTCATTCGTTAAACATTGTTGTTTCATCTTATCACCTTATATTTATAATTGGAGTTTCTTTTTCCATCTTACCATTACACAACATTTCAAATGTTGTTACTTTTGTGCAGACCATAGCTATTGCACTGCTACAACCTTCTTTTTCAATACTTGTAATATCAATCTCCATCACCCTTTGCCTTGTTTGAAAAGCTTCATCAGGCATTTGGCTAATATTTACGACTTTTCCATTGATTGGTGATACAAGTACTTTTTCATCTAGCTTATTTGTTTCTTATTTTCTTTAGCACTAGCTCTTTTGCATAATAGAATTGTAATACAGAATGCACTTATAACAGAGATGATCATTCCAATTCCAAAGTTAAGCCATGAATCTACAGGAATAGAAATAAATCCTGGTAAACCTGCAGCTCCTAAAGCAACAGCTAATGTCTTAGTAGCAGCGATGTATGCACTTCCTAATGCAGAACCAATCATTGCCGCATAAAATGGATATCGTAATTTCAAAGTTACACCAAACATTGCGGGTTCTGTAATTCCCAGAAATGCGGAAATTCCTGCTGCTGAACAAATCGATTTGATCTTCTTATCTTTTGTTACCCAGAATACTGCTAATACTGCTGCACCTTGTGCTACATTATTCATTGCTGCTGTAGGGAAAATAAATGATCCTCCCGTTGTTTCCATTGCAGCTAATAATTGCGTTTCGATTGCAATAAAACTGTGATGCATTCCTGTAAGTGTAATTGGTGCATATAGAAGTCCAAAAATCGCTCCTCCTACAAATCCAAGTGTTTCATATCCCCAAGTAATTCCACTTGCTAATCCATCCCCAGCTAAGCGTAACAATGGACCAACAACAGTAAAGGTTAAAAATCCAGTAATTAATGTTGCTAACAAAGGAGTCGTTAAGTTATCCAACCAGTGTGGTGTAATTTTGTGTAGTTTCTTTTCAATAGTTGCAAGAATATATGAAACTGCAAGAACTGGCAATACCGTTCCTTGATACCCTACTGCTTGAATTGATAACCCAAAGATATTCCATGTCGGAACTTCCACACCAGTTCCTAATGCATATGCATTTAGTAAATCTGGATGTACCATGATCATTCCCATTGCTGCTCCTAGATATGGATTTCCTCCAAATTTCTTTGTTGCAGAAAATGCAATAAGTACAGGTAAGAAAACAAATGGCGCATTAGCAAATAAATTGATCATACTTGCTATGTCTGCAATTTGTGGATAGGCATCAATCAATGACTTTCCTGAAATAAACAATCCGTTTGCTGTAAGTACATTATTAATCCCCATCAATAACCCACCAGCAACAATTGCTGGAATAATTGGGACAAAGATCTCACTTAATAAAGTGACTCCTCTTTGTAATAGATTCCCTTTTGTTTCTTGTTTTTCTTCGATTTGATTTTGTGCGTTTGGTAATACTTTTTGTATTTCCTCACAAACCAAATTCACAATTCCAGAACCCAAAATGATTTGATATTGGTTATTTGAAAGGAAAACTCCTTTTACTACTTCCATATCTGTGATTGCTTCTTCATTCACTAATGATTGATCACGTAAGCTAAAGCGTAGTCTAGTTGCACAATGACCGACTTGTTGAATATTTTCTTTTCCACCAATATTAATTATTATTTCTTTTGCTATTTTTTCATAATTCATATTATCCCTCATTTCTTATTATGGTACCGGTTCCATATAAGAACTATAATTTCTTATCAAAGATTTGTCAATAAAAAATTAAAGAAATGTGATATCGGTTCCACAAAGATATAAAAAAAGAACGAACATCTATATTGATTGTACGCTCTCTCCTTCAATAATTGTATACCCAACGGATTGCATCTTAGGAATTTTCTCCCCATTAATCCATTTTATAATTGTTTCACCAGCTATCTTTCCAGCTATTTCATTATCAAAACGCACTGTACATAAACTTGGTGTAATTACACTTGAAGATTCATATCCCCCAAATCCTACGATTGAAATATCTTCTGGAACTTTTAATTGTAAAGCCTGCACTTCCTTATAACAAGCTAGTGCAATTGTATCCGTGGCACAAATAAAAACACTTGGTATATGTTTCTTTAAGTACGCACTAATTACACCCTGTGAATGTGTAAACGTAAAGTCTGTTTCAATCGTATCTATACTTGAAACGCCATGAGCTTGCAAACCATCCATAACGCCTTTTTTTCGTTCAATACCGACTGCTCTATCGCTTGCATTTACACCTACATATGTGATATCCATATGTCCTTTTTTAGCAACATATTCACCCATATCAAAGCCAGCGTGATAGTCATCATTCACAATGGAATATCCATCACTAAACACTTGACCAATAAATAGCATAGGTACATCAATTTTATGAGTAAGTTGTCTATGTGCTTCTGTAATATTGGTTGCAATCAATACAATAGCATCCACATTCATCTTCCAAACATGTTCAATCGATGTCAATTCACGCATTTCATTGTGATTTGTATTTATGATAATTGTGACATAACCTTCATTTCTCACGTACTCATCTAGAGCCATCATAACGCGTGATGATGTTATGGAATCTAAACAAGGAGCAACAATACCGATTGTTTTTGTTTTTGTCGCTTTTAAACTTTGAGCAATCGTATTTGGTGTATAGTCTACCTTTTCAATAATTTCTTTTAGTTTTCTTCGTGTTTCCTCTTTTACATAGCCACCATTAAAATAACGTGAAACCGTGCTTTTTCCCACTCCTGCTAAATCGGCTATATCTTGCATTGTTAACTGTTTATCTTTCATGTCTTCCCCTTAACTACATTTAGTATATCATAATCGTCATCATAAAATATGAACGATATACTTCACTTACACCATGTAATCAATTGTTTATTTTCTAGATAATAAAACAATGCTTTCCACATGGTTTGTACGTGGAAACATATCAAATAATTCAACAGTTTTACAGTTGTATACACGATTTAATTGTTTGATATCACGCATTTGCGTTTCTGGATTACATGAAATATATAGTATATGTTTTGGTTTTAAAGTAAGTAGTGCATCAATAAAATTCTTATCTGCTCCATCACGAGCTGGATCCATAACAACAACATCAATCGCTTGCTTAACTCTTGCCAAACGTTGCATATATTCTCCAGAATCACTACAAACAAAATCTACATTTTGAATCCCATTAATTTCTTTATTTACGTTAGCATCTTTAACAGCTTGTGCATTAATTTCTACACCATAAACCTTCTTTACTTGTTTAGCAAGAAGTAAAGAAATCGTTCCAATTCCACTATATGTATCAACTACGGTTTCTGTACCTTTTAGTTTCAACATCGACAATGCTTTTGTATATAATTTCTCACATTGTTCATGATTGATTTGGTAGAAGGATTTACTTGAAATACGGAAGGTTAATCCACATAGAGTATCTTCAATATAGCCTTTTCCATACAATACAACTTCTTCATTCCCTAACACAACAACGGTATGACGATTGTTGATGTTTTGAACAATACTTACGATTTCTGAATGTCCATCAAGTAACATATCAATGAACTTCTTCTTTCCTTTAAACTCTTTATCTGCAACTACAATTGTTACTAAAAACTCACCTTTTTGGTTTTCACGTAACTGTACATGCTTCAAAAAACCACGTTTTGTTGCTTCATCATAAACATCAATACGACACTTCTTCACACAGTCTTTGATATGTGCAATTAGATCATTACTTTTTTTATCGTGAAGTAAACAGTTTCCAATATTCACAAGTTTATGTGAGTATGGTTCATAAAAACCAGATACTACTTCATTTTTACGACTTTTCCCAAACGACAAAATCAGTTTATTACGATATGCATATGGTTCTTTCATACCTTCACAATTGTGTACTTGCATTGGTAAACGATACTGTTCAACCAAACCTTTGACTTGTTCTGTCTTTAATTTCAATTCAAAAGGATACAACATATGTAAGTAATTACAACTTCCACATCTTATAAAATATGGACACTTTACCTTAGTTCGAATACTACTTGGTTTTATTACTTTTACAACATCTGCAATATATCCTTCTTTAATCTTTTTTGTGACAATTGCTTCAACAACTTCACCAACAAGTACTTGTTTTACATACACTTTATCTTTGTGTACTTGCATGAAACCTAATCCATTATCTTCAATGGCTAAAATTTCACCTTTAACTTTTGCTTTTTTATTTAACATAGAACTCCTTGCCTAGCTTTCTTTCTAAATCCTGCAAAGCTTGGCTTGGACTATTTACAACAATTCCGTCCATTCCAAGTGCTTTTGCACCTTCAATATTTGCTTCTAAATCATCTAAAAATATACTTTCTTCTGCTTTGATATTAAATCTACGAAACAATGTCTCATAAATTTCCACTTCAGGTTTGATTACCTTTTCATTACATGAAAGAACATATCCATCAACCTTTTGAAATAAATCCACGTTTTCTTCAATGTATACTGCTGCATCATAGGATAAATTACTAAGTAAGAAAATACGATATCCAAGTGATTTAAGCACATCAATATACGATAACGTTTCTAATGGCACAAGTACGTCCATCCATTTATCTAATATTTCATGAACCAAATCTATAAACTGTGGCATTTCTGTAGTTACTTGCGCTTCTATTTCAGCTAGTTTTACGGTACCGCGATCATATTCTTTCCAAAGTGGACATTGAAAAATCTGCCGACATACATATTCACCATTTTCATACATAGAGAAATACTCAATCGGTTTAAATCCCAATACTACATTTCCAATATCAAATACTATATTTTTAATCATGGGCTCATTATAGCATAATACAAAGCTAGAATCGTAATAAAAAAGCATCCGTTTTATTGGATGCTACAATCTATAATAATTCTTCTATTTCTTCTTCAAGTTGTTCTGGCTTTGTTGCTGGTGTAAAACGTTTTACAACATTTCCATCTTTATCGATTAAGAATTTTTCAAAGTTCCAAGTAATTTCTCCAGTTGCTGGTTGACGACCAAATGCCTTCTTAAAGAATTCTATGACACCTTCACCATCCGCTTCTGGTTTTTCTTCTTTCAACCATTTGAATAATGGATCTGTGTGTTCACCATTTACATCGATCTTTTTAAATCTTGGGAATGTTGTATTATACGTTAACGTACAGAAACTATCAATTTCTTCATCCGTTCCTGGAGCTTGTTCCAAAAACTGATTACTAGGAAAATCAAGAATCACAAAGCCTTTGTCTTTGTATTTTTTATATAAAGCCTCTAGCGCTTCATATTGTGGTGTTAAACCACATTTTGTTGCTGTATTAACAACTAACACTGTTTTTCCTTTATACGTCTCTAATGCAACTTCATTACCTTTATTGTCAAGTACTGTAAAATCATAAAATTTCATATATAAACCTCTTTCCTTTTACTTACTACAATATCTTTTACTACAAGTATTGTACGTAATGAAAAAGTTTACATCAACTAACTTGCTCGTCTATATTTTCTATTTCTTGTACTTTTACAGGTGTTTGTCCTTTTAAAATTACAGTAAAGCTATTCACTTGATTCACTAAATTTTGTAGCTGTTGCAATAGCATAATAATCCAAACAAATGCAAAGATAAATGCAATCAGTTCATATGCCATTAATGATAAGTAATCAACTTGTAAAAATAGGATTGTTGCTAGAATTAATAAACCACCAATTCCATAGCTTACCCATAAAAACTCTTTTGATACTTTTGGTAATAACCATCTCAGTAAACAAATGAGTAATACAATAAAGACAACTAACAGTCTTGCCACAATATCATGAATGTCACGGAACAGTTGAATTTCATTGTATGGAAACATTCCTACACCACCTAGACATAAAGCTGTTAACGTAAGAAGAACACGTAGTACACTCAAGCGTTTACTTTCAGGAATGGCTTGTTGGAGAATAACAAAGATATAGTCAATTAAAGCTACTAATAACATTGCTGAAAATACGAGTGTTACATTAAATCGCCAACTATTGATTGCTTCAGGTGTTCCTAAATAACTAAAGTTTTCTTTCCACCAATCTTGATCATTGTTGTTGACCATAGACATTACAACTCCACCGACTATCACAAAACTGAGTACTCTTGTAAGTAATGAAGGTGTCATAATAACTGCTAAATAACTCATCGCATATGTAATGATGATATTAAAGACAAAGAACATAAAACTTGCTGTGTACACATCAAAACTTGCACCGCTAAACGTTAGTTCCATTACCTTGAAAAAGCCCATTAAAAACAAAATGAGAATCAATCCAAATGAAATAAGCACTGCTGGAAAATTACGCCAATAGATATATTTACTTGATGTCTCTATTTTTTGTTTTTTCGCTAAAATAAAAAAGAAACTAAAACTGATAATTCCACATAAACTTCCAACCAGCAAAGTTGCACTCGCAATCGATTGTTCGCCAACAAAAGACACTTGATTTGCATCTTTAAACGCATAGTAGAAACCAACAGTCACAAGAACACATATTAATAATACCCATATCATTTGTCTTATCGGTGCACTTTTTTGTTTGTTTTTAGGTGCAATCCGTAGTTTATTTCCTTCAACTAAAACGAAAGCATGTTCACCTTCTTCTACCTCTAAAGATTCCAACACATGTTTTGGAAGCATGACTTCCTCAGTAATTACTGGTTCTTGTTTTTTCTTTTTTCTTAGTAACCCCATACACAATCCTCTTTCTCAAACCATTATAGCACACTCTATAAGTCGAAAAAAAAGCCACGAACGTGGCAATTTCTTACACATTTGCTTTTACAATCAGTCTTGCTATTTTATCAGCATATGCAATTGGATCTTCGATTTTGAAACCTTCCATCAACAATGCTTGATCATATAGAATGCTTGCATAGTCTGCAATTTCATCTTTATTTTTCGCATATACATTTTGCAATGCTTTAAATAGTTCATGGTTTGGATTAATTTCTAGAATCTTTGTTGCTTTCATACCCATTGGATTTCCTTCAGGCATTTGACTCAACACTTTTTCCATTTCAAAAGACATACCTTCAGCTGCACTTAATACAACAGGGTGTGATACCAAACGAGCAGATAGTTTTACTTCTGAAACTTGTTCTTTCAATGCATCTTGTAAAGCTTCAAGTAAGTCTTTGTTTTCTTTACTTTCTTCTTCAAGCTTTTTCTTTTCATCTTCATCAGCTAAATCTAAGTCACCTTGTGCAATGTTCTTGAATGTTTTTTCCTTGAAGTTTTGCATCATTTGTAGTGCAAATTCATCCACATCATCACTCAAATATAAGACTTCATATTCTTTATTTTTAAGTAGTTCAACTTGTGGCATTTTATCAATGCTATCTACGTCATCACCACTGATATAGTAAATTTCTTTTTGATCTTCTTTCATTCGATTTGCATATTCATCTAATGTAACTAGTTTCTTTTCTTTAGATGAATAGAACATCAATAGATCTTGTAGTAATTCTTTGTGTGAACCAAAATCTGCGTATACCCCATATTTGATTTGTGTACCAAATGCACTCCAGAACTCTTCATATTTTTCACGTTCTGTACGAAGCATTTTTAATAGTTCACTTTTAATTTTCTTTTCAATACGTGAAGCAATTGCACGCAATTGACGATCATGTTGCAACATTTCTCTTGAGATATTCAATGATAAATCTTGAGAGTCCACCAATCCTCTAACAAATCTAAAGTGTTCAGGAATCAGTTCACTTGCCTTATCCATAATGAATACACCAGACGAATATAACTGCAATCCTTTTTCATAATCATTTGAATAGTAGTTCATTGGTGGTTTACTTGGAATAAACAACAATGCATCGTAAGAAACCGTTCCTTCCACACTTGTGTGAATGACTTCTAGTGGCTTGTTGTAGTCTTGGAATTTATCCATGTAGAAGTTGTCATATTCTTCTTCACTGATTTCACTTTTACTACGTTTCCAAATTGGAACCATTGAGTTTAGTGTTTTATCTTCAACTACAGTTTCTACTTCATCACTATCTTCTTTTTTCTTTTCCTCTGTTACTTGCATCATAATCGGATAACGAATATAATCAGAGTATTTTTTGATTAATCGTTCAATTGTATATGTTTCTAGATATTCATCGTAGTTTTCATCATCTGTATTTGGTTTTAAGAATAATGTAATTTCTGTACCATATCCATCTTTTCCATAATTGATGATTTCATATCCATCACTGTTTTCACTATACCAACGATATGCATCATCACTACCGTATTGTTTTGAGATAACTTCTACTTTATCTGCAACCATAAATGCTGAATAGAACCCTACCCCAAATTGTCCGATGATATCGATTTCTTCTTCTTTGTCGTGTTCTGCTTTAAAATCAAATGATCCTGATTTTGCAATGGTACCTAAGTTATTTTCCAGTTCTTCTTTACTCATACCAATACCATTATCACGAATCGTTAATGTACGGTTTTCTTTATCTACAGAAAGTTCGATTTTGAAATCTTCTTTCTTCACATCTGATAAGTTTTCTTTTAATGCTTTGTAATACAGTTTATCAATTGCATCAGATGCATTAGAGATAAGTTCACGTAAGAATATTTCTTTATGTGTATAAATAGAGTTAATCATTAAATCCATGAGTCGTTTGGACTCTGCTTTAAACGCCTTCTTTTTTGCCATTTCTATACCTCCTGGCACTCTACCTAAATAAGTGCTAATAGTATTGTAATCATTTTATTTAGCACTGTCAACATTTAAGTGCTAAATTTATGAGAATTCACGAAATGTTCAAAAACAACCCCAGTGTGGGTTGTCAATGTTTAGAATAATGATAATTGTTCGACTTCCGGTGCAACATCAAATTGATTTACAAATCCAAAGACTTCGTGTAGATCATAGAGTATTCCATGTGCTTTACATGTCTGTTTAAAAAGTTGCATCAATTCTTTGTGGTTTGGTGAACGCACTTCATAATTATTTCCATACGTTCGAATGTATCGCTCTTTCATACCAGGAAAATATGCATCGAGTTTTTCATAATAATACTCACGGTTTCCTTCTCGTAAGGTCATTCCCATTTCAAAACAAACGATGCCTTTGACCTTAGCTTTGATACAGTAATCTAAAATTCCAATTAAGTTTTTTTTGGAATCATTAATAAAAGGTAATATAGGTCCTAGCCATACAACAGTGGGAATACCTGCATCACGAAGCGTATACAATGCCTCTACGCGCTCTTTTGTTGTACTCACATTCGGTTCGACGATTTTACAAATTGCTTCATCATAGGTCGTCAGTGTCATTTGTACAACTGCACGTGTTTTCTGATGCAGTTTTTGAAGTAAATCAAGATCACGTAATACTCGATTACTCTTCGTAATCATGGTAAACCCAAACCCATAGTCGTAAGCAAGTTGCATTGCCTTACGAACATACTGAAAATGCATCTCTATAGGAATATATGGATCACTCATTGAACCTGTACCAATCATTCCTTTTTTGCGTTTACTTTTTAGTTTTTGTTCGAGTAATTCTATTCCGTTTTCTTTTACTTCAATATCTTCAAAGTCATGGTCTATATGATAACACTTGCTGCGTGAGTCGCAATAAATACAGCCATGACTACAGCCACGATATAGATTCATTCCATTTCTTGCAGATAAGATTCCTTTTACTTTTACCTTGTGCATATTCATAGTATAGCATTGAATATTACACTATATATAGTCCAAGCTGAAATATTTTATGAGGTTGCGATTACTTTTATCGTTTTCCATTTTCCACGATAAAAACGTATAAACAAGACAATACCACGCAGTGTAATATCTAAAGCATACGCAGACCAAACACCAACCAATCCTAAATTCGCATATACAGCTAGTATATACCCTACACCTAGGCGAATCCCCCAAATACCAACCAAGGTTGCATACATTGGAAACTTTGTGTCTCCAGCCCCTTGTAAGGCATTTGTGATGATTTGAACCAGTGCAGAGAATGGTTGGAAAAAAGCAATAAGTCGCAATACATCAACTACCATATGTTGTACTTCTGCAGTCGATGTAAATAATGCAGCTAATTGTGGTGCAAAAACGTAAAATACAATACCAATGACACTCATACAAACTACAGATATCACATAACTGATATGTGTAAGATGCATTGCCTTTTTTGGATTTCGTTCACCTAATGATGTACCTACTAATGTTGCAACTGCTAGTCCAAATCCCATTGCAGGAATATAGGCATAACTTTCAATTGTACCTGCTACACTATGCGCAACATATGCAGACATTCCAATTGAGATAATCATCCCATTATATAGTAATTGGCCAATTCGCATAATCAGCTTTTCTACACCAGCAGGAATTCCAACATATAAAATCGATGTCAGTATTTTTTTATGCACTTTAAATTCTTTAAATGTAAATGCAATATCTGCATCATGTCTTTTTAATTTGAAAAATAGGAGTCCTACACCAATTGCACGAGCAATCGTTGTAGCTAAACCTAAACCAAATACGCCCATTCCCATTTTAATAAATAGTGCGTTTAACCCAATATTAATCACATTGGAAATACCGGTTGCAAACATTGGTGTTCGTGTATCTTTAATCGAACGAAAGCAACTTGATAATATAAGTTGTAAACACAAAAAAACTGCAGGTACAGTCACAATCAAGAAGTATGGTAGTACATAATCAACCACACTTGCTTCAATCCCTGAAATTCGTAAAATCGGTCGTGCAAACACAAAACAAATAACACCAACTACCAAGCCAAAGACAAGTCCAATATCAATGGATTGTGTAATTGCTTTATTGGTATTTTTATAATCTTTACGACCAAAATATCTTGAGACAATGGTACTTGTCCCAACACTTATCGCAGTAAAAAACGCGATGAAAATATTCATCATCAAATTGGTAACACTTACTCCTGCAATTGCAATATCATTTAATTGACCTGCAAAATAAGTGTCCGCTGTTCCGAGCAATGTTTGTAGGATATTTTCTACAATAATTGGCAATGACAATGTCAAAACACAAAGAATATCCCGTTTTAAAGATTTCATTTCGATCCTCACCCTTTTTCTATTTCTTCCTAATCAAAGCGTATCATGGACCTTTATTTATAGCGACTCAAACAAATGCAATTTTATAGAAGATATAAAAAGGAACACCTGCTGATGTTCCCGTTTTCTATTTCTCTTTCGCCTCTTGGTTTCTTTTCTCATCTAACATAACAAATTCTTCCCAAGGAGTAACATAACTTAACTCTGATGGATCAAAGTCTTTTTTCTCACTGATTACACTATTCATGTATTCTGCGGATTCTAAAATAGGATCTCCTACTTTCTTTGTTTTAAAGAAACTTACATCTTTTCCTTTTTGTAGGAGCATTGCCATTAAGACATGTGCTTTTACTTCTACTTTACCTTCTGTGTATCGATCAATTTCACCTAAGATTTTTTTAATTGTCTCTGTGATTTTATACATATCCATATTATCTTTTAATAACACAAAGTATTGTCCATTAATCTTAACAACTTCAGGACGATACATGACATGCATGTTCTCCACTAAACCGTGTACTTCGCGTTGAATATAGGATACATATTTCTTATGTAAATCATCACTTGCAAAATTGTTTACATCATCAAAATCAAAACTAACAACATACGACAGTTCACTACTTTTAAATCCATGTGGAACTCTGTCCATTTCTAATACTGGATATTTCATTCTTGCTCCTTCAGTACATAGTTTTCAATTGCATAAGCAACTCCACTATCATCATTTGATAAAGTAACTACATCAACTTTTTCTTTTACTGCATCTGGTGCATTTTTCATTGCGACACTTAAACCTGCAACTTCAAACATTGGTAAATCATTGAAATTGTCACCAATACAAACTACATCAGATAAATCAATTCCTATATCCTTACATACCGCTTTAATTGCCAACCCTTTACTAGTCTCAATACTTGAGCATTCAAAGTAGTCAGGATAACGATACAAACGGATGCCTTCAATCTTCTCCACTTCATCAACCATTTGATTTAAACTATCGACATCATCTTGTAAAGAGATGATTTTTAGATATTCTGTATCGTGGTCAAGAATGGTTTGCGTATCTACACTATAGTACATATCCATACGATCTTTTTCAGGTGTTACATCTTTATATAGATCATAATCTAACACCCCTGGATCTGTGCGCGTACAAAGTGATAAGTTTTTATTTTTAAAGTACGTTCTTACATTATATTTTTGTGCAAGATGTGCAATTTGATCTGCTGCACTTGCTGGTATTGGAAATGTTCTACTTTTCCCAGCAACACGATAATACCCACCATTGAAAGTAATATGACTCATCTTTACTGAGATTTGATTCATAATACGGATGGTAAAACAGTTTGGTCTACCACTCACAATTGCAACTTCTATACCTGCATCTAACGCTTTACGAATCGCTTTTTTATTTTGCGGCGTTATCATATTGCGACTGTTTAATAACGTCCCATCTAAGTCTACACAAATTAGTTTATACATACTTCACCTTCTCTTTCATTACCTAGTATATCAAATAGTATATCAAAAAATAGTATTTACTTCTCTATCAAAATTCTTTTCCGCCACTTACTTTCACATCTTGATCATATGCAATACAAGTTGAAATAATCGTAATAGCCGCTTCTGTTAATTTCTCTAAAGAAATTGAAGGCTTTTTATCTTGAGTATCTAAATATGGAACATGAATAAAACCTGCTTTTGTTTGTTTATTTGCTTTTTCTAATATGTATAGAACTTCATACATTACATGATTGCATACATACGTTCCTGCACTATTTGAGACACTCGCTTTATAATCATCTGTATTTAACTTTTCAACGATACGTTTTATCGGCAATGTACTAAAATATGCATTCTTTCCATTTCGTTCAATTGGTTCATCAATTGGTTGATTTCCTGCATTATCTTTAATGCGATAATCATCTACATTAATTGCAACACGTTCTACACGAATTTCATCAATTCCCCCAGCTAAACCAAATGAAATCACACAATCATAATCCGTATATAAATACTCACGTAAAATGCGATCCGTTTGTTTGCCAACAACAGGTAACAATACGGTATCAATTGAAGCGTCTTTTATCTTGCTTGGTAATTGTTTTAGTAATTCTTCTGTAGGATTGATTGCATCATTTCCGAATGCTTCAAATCCAGTAACTAGTATTTTCATAATACACCTCTTATGTGTATGATTTTATCATATTTGCAATTCGAACTATAACAAAAAAGCCATAGGATATCCTATAGCTTAGCAATAATTGCATCTGTAAATTCAGTTGTTGAAGCAGTTCCACCAATATCAGCAGTACGTACACTTCCTTCTTTTAATACTTCATCAATAGCGTTACGGATTTTTGTAGCTTCATCACGATATTCTAAATAATCAAGCATCAAACATGCCGCAAGTAATAATGCAAGTGGGTTTGCTTTGTTTTGTCCAGCGATATCTGGAGCACTTCCATGAACTGCCTCAAACATTGCAAAGTCTTCACCTAAGTTTGCACTTGGTAATAATCCAAGACCACCGATTAATCCACTTGTAAGATCACTAACAATATCTCCATATAAGTTTGGCATTACCATAATATCAAACTGTTCAGGTTTCATTACAAGTTGCATACATGTATTATCTACAATCATCGTATTTGCCTCAATTTGTGGATACTCTTTTGCGACTTCATTAAAGACGCTTAAGAATAATCCATCACTTAGTTTTAAGATGTTTGCTTTATGAACACATGTTACTTTTTTACGTCCATTTGCTACAGCGTATTCAAATGCTGCTTTGGCAATATTTGTACTTGCTTCGCGTG
Organism: Breznakia sp. PFB1-19; assembly: GCF_029893935.1. Lineage (NCBI taxonomy): Bacteria > Bacillati > Bacillota > Erysipelotrichia > Erysipelotrichales > Erysipelotrichaceae > Breznakia > Breznakia sp. PFB1-19. Next base: position 4,823 of record NZ_JARXXJ010000026.1, on the reverse strand, counting down.
TAATTAACTTAATTGCATGTACGGTATTTTCATCGATTTGTACTTCTTCACCAATGTATAAATCTTCAGTATTTTCTCTAAAGGTAATAATATCGATATTTTTAAATGGTGTATCAATATTTGGTAAACTTTTTGCGGGTCGAATGTTTTGATACAAGTTATATTTGTTACGTAATTGTACATTCAAACTCTTAAATCCCTTACCAATTGGTGTTGTAATTGGTGCTTTTAAAACTATTTTATTATTTTCAATCGAATCAAATACAGCTTGTGGAATTAACTCTCCACACGCTTCATAGCAAGCTTCTCCAACTTCATACATTTCAAAGTTTAAATCTAACTTTAGCGTTTCAAGAACACGAACTACTTCCGAACAAATTTCTGGTCCGATTCCATCACCTTTTAATACTGTAATATTTCTCATGTTTAATTTCCCCTTTTTTCTATATCGATATATTCGCAGATCTCCCCAACGTATTTTGTTGCTGGACGAACGATTTTCCCACTGTACATTTGGTTTTCAATGTTATGTGCTAGCCAACCAATACTACGTGCACATACAAATAGTGGTGTATATAAATCACGTGGAATGTTTAACATTTTCTCGTAGACAAAGCCACTGTAGAAATCCACATTGCTACAAACATTGATCCCTTTCTTTTCCTTAATAACTTCTTTTGCTACTTTCTCAAAGCGCTCATAGAAATCAAATTCTGTTTCTAAGTTCTTTTCTTTTGCAAGTTCTCTTGCTCCATTTTTTAATACTTCACTTCGAGGATCACTTAGTGTGTATACTGCATGTCCCATTCCATAAATTAAACCACGTTGATCAAAGTAGTTACATGCAAGTAGTTTCTCACAAACATCTTTGATTCGTGCTTCACTTGCTTCATATCCAATATCTGCAATCACATCATCCATCATTTGACAAACTTTGATATTTGCACCACCGTGTTTTGGTCCTTTTAATGAACCAATGGCACCAGCAAAACTGGAATAGATATCTGTACCCGTACTTGACATGACCACATTTACAAATGTCGAGTTTGGTCCACCACCATGGTCAGCATGAACAACAAGAATGATGTCTAATAAATGTGCTTCCAAATCTGTAAACTCTTGATCTGGACGGATCATTTGTAAGATATTTTCAGCAAAGCTTAAATCTTCATCAACATGGTGAATGTACATACTTTCATTTTCGAAGTAGTGAACTTTGCTTTGATAGTTGTATGCAACTAAACAAGGCATCTTTCCTACAATGTGCAACCCTTGATCAATAATATGTTCCAAACTTACATCATCTGGTGTTTTATCATAGTTGTACAAAGTAAGTACATCTTGTTGAAGTTTATTCATTAAATTCTTCGTTGGAGCACGTAAGATTTTACTTTCTAAAAAGTCTTTTGGTAGGTGGAATTTTTTATGTAAAATTCTTGTGAAATGTTCCAACTCTTCGCGATTTGGTAAATACCCAAACATGATTAAGAAACTTGTTTCTTCAAATAGATTGGCTTTACCTAAACGACTTTTATTTCTTGCCCCATCAACTATCTCATTGATTTCAATGCCGCGATAAAACAATTGTCCTTGTTGGTCGACTTTCGTTTCACACTCACGACAGTATCCAACAACATCACTGACTTTTGTAAGTCCAACCAAAACTCCTGTCCCATCTTCATTTCTTAATCCATTCTTCACTGAATGTGTTTTATATAATTGCTTATCGATATAACCAATTTCTTTTGCTTTTTCAAAAAATCTTTCTAATCTTTTATCCATATATCCACCTCTATAACACTAGTTCTATTGATTATATCATTTTTTGACTCAAAAATTAAGCACTAATGTAAATTATTACAATATTGAATATGTAAATATTTTCATAGAATGATATTCTTTCATATAATAAAGTGTATTGTATATGACGCACACATGTATTCCCTACAAACACAAATAATATGATTTTAGTCTACGGATTGCATCGACTTATGGTATAATATGAAACAACTATTATAAAGGGGGACAAACGATGGCTACGTTATGCGAAAAAATATTACAAGCTCACCTAGTGGAAGGTACCTATGAAAAAGGTAAACAAATTGGGATTAAGATTGATCAAACATTAACACAGGATGCAACTGGAACTATGGCTTATTTACAACTGGAAGCAATGGGAATTGATAAAGTAAAAACAGAACGTTCAATGAGTTATGTTGATCACAATACATTACAAAGTGGATTTGAAAATGCTGATGACCACAAATACTTACAAACTGTGGCAAATGCATATGGTGTCTACTTCTCAAAACCAGGAAATGGAATCTGTCACCAAGTTCACTTAGAACGATTTGCAGCTCCAGGTAAAACACTACTAGGTAGTGATTCACATACACCAACTGCTGGTGGTATTGGATCGATTGCAATGGGTGCAGGTGGTCTTGATGTTGCTTGTGCAATGGCGGGTCGTCCATTCTTTCTAACTACACCACAAGTGGTTAATGTGAATTTAACTGGAAAACTACAAAAAGGTGTTAGTGCAAAAGATATTATCCTTAAAGTTTTACAACTTATGAGTGTAAAAGGTGGAGTTGGAAAAATTGTTGAATATGGTGGACCTGGAATTGAAAGTCTATCTATTCCAGAACGTGCAACTATTTGTAATATGGGAGCAGAACTTGGAGCAACAACATCTATCTTCCCTTCTGATGAAATCACAAAAGATTTCTTGAAGAAACAAAATCGCGAAGATGTATGGGTTGAATTGAAAGCAGATGAAGATGCGATCTATGATGAAGTATTCCACATTGACTTAGATGCATTGGAGCCAATGATTGCAATGCCACACTCACCAGATGCAGTTGTTCCTGTATCTGAAGTTGAAGGAATGCATGTAGATCAAGTTGCTATTGGTTCATGTACAAACTCTTCACTACGTGATTTAACGATTGTTGGTAACATTCTTGAAGGTAAACAAGTAGAGTCTTCAGTTAGTTTAGTTATCTCACCAGGTAGTAAACAAGTACTACAAATGATTAGCCAAAATGGTGCATTAAGTAATATGATTTCTAGTGGCGCTAGAATTTTAGAAGCAACTTGTGGTCCTTGTATTGGAATGGGACAAAGTCCAATTACAAATGCATTATCATTACGTACATTTAACCGTAACTTCTATGGACGTAGTGGTACATTAAGCGCAAAAGTATGTTTGGTTTCTCCTGAAACAGCTGCAGCTAGCGCACTAACAGGAGTGATTACAGACCCTCGTAAAGTCGATTTTGAATTACCAAGCGATGTAGATGCATTTATGATTGATGATTCAATGATTTTGACTCCTGATTGTGATAAAGAAAAAGAAATCGTGCGTGGTCCAAATATCAAACCACTACCAATTAACACACCATTGGATGACCACATTCATAAAAAAGTTATGATTAAAGTAGAAGACAATATTACTACTGACCACATTGCTCCTGCCGGTGCAAAAGTCTTACCATACCGTAGTAACATTGAAAAAATTTCTGAATTCATCTTCATGAACAACAAACCAGATTTCGATAAAGTATGTAAAGAATATGGTGGTGGATACATTATCGCCGGTGCTAACTATGGACAAGGTTCATCAAGAGAACATGCTGCACTTGCACCGATGTATTTAGGTATTAAAGCAGTTATCGCTAAAAGTTTTGCCCGTATCCATAAAGCAAACTTAGTGAACTTCGGAATTCTTCCATTAACATTCGATAACGAAGCAGACTATGACACAATTGATGAAATGGATGATTTAGACATCAATAACTTAGATCAACTTGCAGTGGACACTCCACTTATGGTGATTAACCAAACAAAAGACAAAACATATACAGTACACCATGGCTTAAGTCAATATGACATTGATATTATCAAAGCTGGTGGTACATTAAACTACATTAAAGCAATGCAATAAGTATAGAAATCCCTGCACTCACATGAATGCAGGGATTTTTTTATCGATCTAAATATTCTTTGTATTCTGGATGTAATGAGAAGTATTTTACAGAATAACCACATACTGGAGAAGCCTTCGCATCTTTTTCTTTTAGTAATGTTACCATTTCTTCCATCAGTTCCCCAGCAAGTCCTTGTCCACGATATGCTGGATTTACATATGTACTCATCAAGTGATATACATTATTTACTTCGCGATATTCTAAAGCTGCGATTTCTTCGCCTCTTTCATTCACCATTATAATGGCATCTTTTTTTCTTTCTATTTTCATATGATCACCTTCCTATTACAATTATTATAATTTACTTAGCAATATAAATCTAATGTTATGCAATATTCATCATTGTTTTCTTATACTTTGAAATTAAAACGATTTTCACTCAAGCTCAATTTTCAAACTAAGTGCAACACAAGTGGTTAAATGCATATTATTCGATGAATTGAAGCTTTTTTATGTGCTAATATATTCAAAAACCATGAAATATTGTATACTAAATGTAGATAGTAAAGGACTTTAAGACATGACGAAAAGGGAAACTGGACTTAGGTTTCTGCTAAGTGCAACACTTTCCTATATGGTTTATATTTCCTTTATGTTTCGGTTTTGCGCAAGTTGCTATTTGTGGAAAAGGTTTGGGTTTAAGTTAACTTTGTCTGGGTCAACTTCTTTATATCCTAATTTGCTAATTATTTTCTTTTCCTTGCGACTAAGCATTTGGAATGGTGTTTTATTACCAAATTGCGGTCTTGCGACTGAGTTTATATGATTCACCATTTTTTTAATGTCTAAATCATCAAGGTGATCGAAGTTTTTTCCTTGTGGGATGTATAATCT
>NZ_JARXXJ010000025.1:0-29913 GCF_029893935.1 Breznakia sp. PFB1-19 | reverse complement strand
ATTTAGATTTCGTTTTCAAAGATCTTATTTATATCCATTTTCAAAGATTAATCACCTTTGAAATTCACTCGTTTTCATAAACTTTTTACACTACCATAGTCATATATTTCTATTTTCTTCCTATAAGCACACACACAAATTATTACACACAATAATGTACCCGATGCTTTCTAAAATAACGATCCTCCTTTCGGTTAGTTTAGAAGACAATTTTTCCTATATAACGTATAGGAAGAATAACATTGAACCTTATTTATGTCTCTAGTTTCGACAATTATTAAAAAATCAAGTAGATTCATGACATTTTTTCGTTCGTTCATGACATTTTTATACGATATAACCTATATTTAATTATAATTATATATAATCATATGCATTGAGTAATATGATGAATTATTCATTCTTACTAAAACGAAAAAGGATTGATTTCTCACTTGAGAACCAATCCTTTTTCTTTATATCGGTTTATTTATGTTTAGTAAAATGCTTAGTTTTGGATAATTATTGCTTTCACTTTCAAAGCAACTTGAACTCTATGCTACTTAATCTAAACTGATTTTTCACTTTTTTTCAGAAAAGTGAACATTTTTTGGTTTCAATGCATCTTATATATAGAAAGACAAATCTTCTTAACACGTCTTTCTGGGAGGTTTGCCTAATTTCCTTTCTCCTTATAAACACACACACAAACACACAAACAAAACAAACACACGGAAAAAAATTAGGCTGGTAGTTGTGTATTTCTACCATTATACTTTACCTAGTTCCTGTTGTACGCAGGACTAGACTCAAATTCAGGAGTAAGTAAACTATTGTTTACTCCTTTTTTTTTGCAAAAAAAGCACCTCATTTTACTGAAGTGCTTGGCTATTAGCTATTTTGTATTGATTCTTTTTTTCATTGTAAACAATGCTATTACTGATCCAATTACTGCAAGGGCTAATACACCACTTACTCCCATAAGTACAGGTTTTAACGCATCGCTTTTAGTAAGGTCTTCATATTCACTCATAGTGACAGGTGCTGCATTAGAATATGGTTGAATAGTGTTTGAAGACTTTTCATATTGAAATAACTTCATTTCTCCATTTTCATCCATTAAATATACAAGTACGTAATTCTTGAATTTACTATCATTGAATACCCAACCATCCAACTCAGTATCTTCAACTTTTACTTTATTGAAAGTGAACCCTTTCATATCTTTCATGTCTTCTGGCACGGTGACAATTGCATAGTTCTTGCCGGCTACAGCAAATGGAATATATATTGATGTAAGTTTTCCAGCTGTTTCGTCATAGATATAGTAATTACGTACATTCTTTTCATTCATCATGTACAATAGTGTGACTTTCATTTTATTGTTTCGTAACCCTTGTACTTCTTGACCCTTAACCTTTAGTTTTACTTCTTCAAAACCATCAAGTTTTTTAGCACTTTCTAAAGTCAGTACTCCATATTTATCTTTAGAGTCACCAAGAGTTAAATACACTGATGGTTTCTTTTCAACTTGAAAACGGATCGTGTATGTCTTTGAACCACCGTCATCTGCTTTTGTTGTTAAGGTGATATTGTTTTCACCTTCTTTAAGCGTATGCTTTCCAGCACCTTCTACTGTTACACTTGAATCCTTTGGTTCTGCTTTTATTTCAACATTCGATTTATCGCTTGTTAACTTCACAATATACGTATCTACATTTGGATCAAAACCAGGTTCCAATGTTCCTTCGGAGATAGTTAAAGATTTCAAAGTCACATCTTTCTTGTCTTTATTTTCTTCTTCAGGATCATCAGAATTTTGATTATCTTGACCATTATTTGTTTGATTATTTGTATTGTTGTTTGTGTTATTGTTTATGTTATTGTTTGTGTTATTGTTACTTCCACCTGTATTTGATCCAGGGTTACTTGGGGTAGGTGCTGCAACAACGTTTATTGTTTTGTAAATTGAGATATTCCTTACTCCATTTGCACTTTCATCGACTAAATATTGACCAGTTCCACTGATTATAATTGTTCCTACACTATTACCAGTTACAGTTAACGCAGCTGTTCTGTTATCACCTTGAAACCCTGTAATACTTAAACTTCCACTTGCTCCTGCTCCAGAAGCAGATACATCGTACGCCCATGACAATGGGTTTCCTGGTACAGTGAAGCTAACTGTTGTTGATTGGCCAACTGTTATCGAAGAAGTTCCACTAACAGAAACATTTCTATTTATCGTATTTATCTTGTTGCTTGATATTGGCTTTTCATTCGTTCCAGTCCCAAATAACGAACTCATTGAAACAATAAGCGCGATTAATATTTTATTTAATTTCATTTTAATTCCTCATTTTCTATATTTTCTTGAATTTCTACTTTACAAAAATCTTTCTGATTTGATACATATCTAAAATATTGACAACATTATCACCACTTATATCCGCTAGTTTAAATTGCTCACCAGTTAATGTTGCAGTCTTAACGATATGTTTTCTCACTAGGTACATATCAAGAATGTTTATCGTTCCATCCATATTCACATCACCTTTTTTATTTGTAGGCTGTGTAACAGTTCCACCAGTATTTGCTTTGAACACATAATCTCCATGAATATATGCATAATCACGTGATGTTGAATAGTCTGGTGATGTCCCTAATGCTGTCCTTCCTGAGTTTAAAGGATAATCAGAATTAATTTTATACCAAGCTCCAGAAGTTCCTGTAATTACAACAGGGTAATTCATTGTGTTTTTCGTGTTGTATAGAATTGATGATGATGTGTTTGCGTTATTTCTTACATTCACAACGTCTGCACTACTTTTAATTCCGATACTATATTTTGTGTTTTCAGACATATACGGATACATATTTGATATTGACCAAGCGTGGTGTGCCGCTTTTTCTCCCCAAAACGGGTCTGATGCGTACTTAATATTCATTCCACTCTGCTTATCTCCTAGATGTGATCCAAAATATTTCCAGTCTGTAGGTTTAGAATAATTACTAACATATGTCGATGCGTGGTAGTTTATGCTTTCCTTTGCATTTGCATATGGAGTTGCATTATTTGGATTGCTATCATACGCTGAATGTCCAAACAAGTTGTTCTTTGATAATGCTAAGCTACTTGTACCCCAATTACTCTCATTAATAGCTACTCCAACCATCAGCAAAGCATTTGTTCCATATTTATTTTGCGAATCAACAAAGTTTTGTCCTTGTCCATTCATCACTGATCGTTGTGAACCGATATTACTTAAAACAAAATAATCAATTGCTGGTCCATTTATCGCAGTATAACTACGATGACTTAGAAATTGAAAGTAGTTATAATATGGATTCCCGTTATTTATTGAATTACCATATGTTCCTGCTCTATAGTCTGAAAGCATTTTGGAATAATCTGTCCAAAAATAGTGACCATCATAACTAAAATATTTCACATTCTCTTGCATATTTGCTAATCCTGGACCAACTTGATTTGCATACGGTACAGTTGTTTGCGTTATATCACTTGCAATATAATGTTTTAATACACCATTTTCTTTTCGATAAAAACTTGTAGATTTTGTTGATGACAAAGGAAGTACTTGAACCTTGTCTTTGGCAACTTTTATTTTTGCTCCCGACATTATCGCAATAACATAATCCCCTTCATACTTAACAAATGCAGCATCTTCAATATATCCAGCACTTAAGTATCCTGCTGTTCCTGTATTGTAGTCTGTATAATTTGTTACTCCTGCATAATACGTAAACCGCACGACATCAAGCGAGCTTGCTGCTGCTCCCACATTTTCTAGTTGCGGAGTAATGCGTTTTGCTTTTGTATCTGGATCAACTGTTACCACTTCACCTTCAGCTGTAATAAAAGTCAAAAACTCTTCATTTGAGTCTCCTTCTTTCAAATTTACATAATTAGCAGTTGTATTTGTTATGCATAAAGTTAGCATCGCTATAAGCAAACTAAATATGCTGATTTTTTTTAATAGATTTTTAACCATGTTAAATTACCCTCTCTCCGAAACAATTATAGCAAAAATAATAGTAAAATTATAGAATAACAATTTATTCATGAAAATAATTCAAATACGAAATATAATCAAAAAAGATGAGCACCATATCATGACAGTTTCTCATCCTCTATTAATTATTCCATTTCGCTTTTAATATATGCTTTGAATATCGCTAAATCGTCTGGTGTTGTCAATTTAATATTTTTATCTGAACCAGCTGCGAAATATAAACGTTCTCCTAAATCCACCATCATTGTATTTGTATAAGAAGAACCATAGATACCAATTTCCTTTTCAAATGCTTCATCATATGCCCATTTCAATTTTCCATAATTATAACCTTGCGGAGTGGATACTCTACGTAGTGTTTCTCTTGGTATGTACTCTGTTGTCGAATATTCGTCATCAATTACAAATATTTGTTCATTATAGGGCAGCGATGTAACTGCGTTTCCATACTGTTTTGCCTTAATAATTACATCCGAAAGCACACTTGCATCAACCATAGGACGAATTCCATCATGAATAACAACTATATCATCCTTGTCACAAACATTCATGAGGTTATTTACACCATTACGTATAGATTCTTGACCGGTTTTACCACCCGAAATTACCCATTGTAATTTAGTAATATTATACTGCTTAGCATAGCTCCACAATATATCATGCCATCCATCTATACACACAACTTCAATTGCATCAATCTCTGGATGATTTTGAAACCCTTCTAATGTATAGATCAATACTGGTTTGTCATACACATTAATAAACTGTTTTGGTATTTCTTGCTTCATTCTCGTTCCGCTTCCACCAGCGATAATAAGTCCTACATTCATTGTTAATTCCAGATCCTTTCTAAAATCTCTATTGTAATTTTCATACCATCAATCATATTTGTTTTCGACTCCCAACCAATACTTCGTATCTTTTGTGAATCCATAATTGCGGTTGTCGCCTTTGAGAATCCCAATTTCTCTGTCTCATTTGGTAAATCAAATATGACCTTTACATTTTTCAATTTTGCAATTAATGTTGCAAGGTCTTTTAATGTATAGTCAGATTCTTTGTCTGCTACATTATACACATTTCCTTGTTTACCTTTATGTAATACCATAACCATTGCAGAAATAGCATCAAAGATATAACAATATGAATAGAATTGGTTTCCTTCACTTTTAAGTATAATATTCTCATTATCAATGGCATTTTTTATAAACTGCGTGGACGCTTTTGTATCGTTCTTTAAAATCGTTGGTCCATATAGTCTTGGAAGTCTAACAGCAACCACATGTAAATTATGTTTCTTTACATATGCCTGCATTAGTGCTTCAGAACAACGTTTACTTTCTGGATATCCAGCACGTAACGTATTGCAATCAATATATCCAAAGTCCTCTTCTTCTAATGCAATTTTATCACTTTTGTTTTCTCCATACACTTCAACTGTTGAAAGCAAAAGAACACCTTTTGCATGACAGTTAACTGCCATTTGAAGAATATTGTTTGTACCTATCACATTAGTTGTTATTGTTCCAATCGGATCTTCCGCATATGCCACCGGATGCGTGTTACTTGCCCCATGTATAATGTAATCAATTTTTTCATCTTTAAATCTCTCTACAATTGATGAATCATTTATATCATGAGAAATAAATTCTAGCATTTCCTCTTTCATATATTGATGAAAGAAAGTCATTGCTTTTTCTTTGTTCCGACCTAAAGCCAATACTTTGCATTTTAAATCATCACTTTTATTTTTTTCCATAAGACAATCAATAAATGTTTGTCCAATCATTCCGGTAGCTCCAGTTATAAAGACTATTTTATTTTGAAATAATGAATAATCAAACCCTTCTGTTGTATATCTCTTTACTTCTTCAATATACTGCTTATTGTTTACCATAACTAATCTCCTTATAAGTCCTCAACTTTATCAAGTTGTTCAAAATTCGCATATTTTCCAAAATCCAATTTAAATGGAGGATGATTGTGTCGTTTTCCCTCAGGAGGTAGTTGCATATAATCTCCATATCTCTTTGATAAATATGCATCTACGTCTTTTGGAACTCTAACATTAATCCCATCAAATACATCAAGTTTCGTTGGATAGATATCTTCTTTATATACAATACTAGTAAATCTGCTTGGATCAAACATATATGCGATTCTTTTAGTTTCTACATTTTGATACTTGAGCATATGTTTAGATGCCTTGCGATAAAAAAAACTTGGAGTTAAGTGTAATATTTTAAACGTATAGTACGATATTGCAAATGCCAAATTAAGAATCTTTGCCTTCAAACCACCAAAATATAGTACCGGTTTTTTAACTGTACTAAGAATCATCAATTTCCCCCAAAACCAAGCCCATGTTCCTTGTTTACGCATTTGCTTTTCATCATCAGGAATATTATCGAAACAAAAGATATCTAGAAATATACCATACTCTTCATTAGCATCTTTAAAATCATCTGTAATGAAACTTGTTCCATTAAGCCCCCATCTAGTATTCATAAGATGGAATTTTGGGTTTGTTTCATTATTCATAACTGTATACTTATCAGAATACTTCTCTGTGGCAATTTTTAAAAACTTATCGTAATCATCCCGAGTCATTCCTACATCAATATCATCATCCCAAGGAATGAATCCACCGTGTCGTATATATCCAATTGCAGTTCCCCCACATAGAAAATAATCAATATCATTCTCTTCACAAATTTGATGAAACTCCCGCAAAATCATTAATTCGATTTTTTGCAAAGTCTTTAGTGTTGATTCTTCGTATGTATATTCAAAATGGTTCATTCATTTTTCCTCCTATTTGTCTTTTCTTCCTATTTTTAATTGCTCATTACTCATGCATTTTTCGCTTTAAGGTAATAGTGAACAATAGACTCATCATAAGTAAGGCTAACAATGAGTATAATATAAGAGAAAATGTAACACCGTTCATTGTAAATATTTGAATCATCGGATAACTAATAATAAGTAAAAATATAAAGGCAGTTAAATTCACAAACAATAAACTTTTTAGCTTTCGCATTACGATAAGTACGTTCCATAAATACCAAATAAATGCAGTTAGAGATGTGTATATTAAGATTGGTACAAATAAATAACTATATGACGCTATTTCTGCATTATATAAAAGTCTCAATCCAAACTCTGCTAATAAACCCCCACATACAATTCCACATATTGACAATGCTATTAGAATAAAAGACACTTTAATTACTAAACTCTTAAACTCATTATATTTACCATCATTATACAAGCTTGCAAAGCGGGTAATAAATGGATTGAATACGTATGATGCAGCCACCTGAATAATTATTGCAGGAGATGCCACGGGTCCATATATACCTAACGCTTCAGCACTAACAACAATCACAAGAATTTGTCTTGGAATAGTAGAGGAAATCGTAGATAAAAATGACGCAATTGTGACAGGCACAAATTTAGTAAACATATCTTTAATATTCGCGAATGTCACATATTCTTTCAAACCCTCAATACTTGCAAATTTAAGTACTTTGCGATAATCATAAAGTGCTATAAACAATGCATTTGAGAAAATTATTAGTAATAATCCTACAATTAAACTACCAAAAAATATCATCCCAACAGTGAAAGATACAATAGTAAGTATCCCACGAACAAAAAGTGACTTACCACCAATATCCATTCTATTTTTTCTTTGTTCAAACGCGTGCATAATGTCCACTGCAGCTTCACCTAGTTTATAGACCATATATAGTAAAATACAGGCAAGCTGAATTCCACTATATGAGAATATTAAACTATAAATTACGCATAGTACAAAACCTAATACAATAGTGAAGCAACGAAAAACGATATACTGTTGATCTTTAATTTGCTTGTTTGAATCACTGACTAAGTATGGTCGTATGTTAAATGTTGCAATATTAAAGAAAATATTAGTAATTGAAATTGCTAGTGTCAAGTTTGAAGAATCATCCAAATCTGATGACAGTTTTATGACTAGAAAAGTTAGTGCCCACTGACACAACAGGTAAGTAAATGAACCCACTGAATTCCATAGCATATTTTGTTTTAATGAAAGTTCTTTATTAGTCATCATAACACCTTACTTACTAGATATGAAAACGGATATAATATATGAAGTTTGTATGAGATTACAAACAATTTTACAGCAACTCTATGAGTTAGTGGTAACCCTTTAGGTGTAGCAAAATGGATAAACGGATTTTCCCCAACATTTGGAAAGTAGTTATTAACAAATTCATAACAAAACTTCACTAGTTTTTTTCGTGACTTATTATCAATCGATTTATACATGTTTGTTGTCAAACCAGTCAATATTTTAATAATTGTGTATTCCAAAACCTGTCTTGTTAATACATCATCAGTATTTTCAAGTACCTTTGTCGTCGCAGTTTCAATTCCGTTAAACGGCATTTTTGGTTCCTTTTTACCTTTTCGAATATTCCCCATTGTAGATGTATTGTGAATTCTATATTTATAGCCCACGTAATCTGCTACTTGTACTTTTCTTGCTAAGATGTCAGTCATACAACAATAAGGTCCATCTTCTAACTGCTCACCAAGACTGAATACAAATCCATATTTACGAATAAACTCTGTACGGAAAATTTTCCCACATGGAGAGTATTGAAATAAATGTTTTTTACCTTTAAAATCAATCAACCACTCACTTGGCTTTCTTACTAATGTCACTTCTGTGGTTTCTGAAATAAATTTCTCATATGCACAAACTGAAATATCAGTTTCTTCATCTGTATTCTTCATGAGTATAGAAAACATATTTTCATCAAGTATATCATCAGAATCTACAAAACTTATAAATTCACCATTAACATATTTAAGTGCATTATTTCGAGCTGCAGATTGTCCTTGATTATCTTGGTTTATAATAACCATTTTCTCTTTGTATTTCTTCTCCCACTCTTTTAATATACACAGTGAATTATCAGATGAACCATCATTTACTGCTACTATTTCAAAATTGGAGTACGTTTGATTGAATACAGATTCGAGAGCATCATCTAGATACAGTTCAGAGTTGTATACAGGCATAATTACCGAAATTTTCTTATCTTCCATAGATTCTCCTTCATATTTTGTCAAATTACAGTACTTCTAAATATCTGCGTACTGCATCTTGCCAACTAGGCAGTCTAGAAAAACCATTTTTTTCTAACTCTGTTTGATCCATTCTACTATTCTTTGGACGCGTTGCCTTTACTGGAAAGGCAGTAGAATCAACTGGGTGAACAATTACATCTAATTTTGCTTGACTAAATATTTCTTTAGCAAATTCATACCAAGAACAAAATCCTTGATTTGTAGCATGGTAGGTTCCAAACTTATCAGTTAATATCATATCAACTGCAAGTTTTGCTAGATCAAATGTGTATGTTGGAGAACCAATTTGATCATTAACTACACTCACTTCTCCACGTTCTTTACCTAATCGAATCATTGTTTTAATAAAATTATTGCCATTGTATCCAAATACCCAAGCAATTCGGATTATAAAGTGTTTTTTTAGTTTTTCTACAACTAGTTCTCCTTCATATTTCGTTTGTCCATATACATTCAATGGGTCACGTTTATCATATTCTTTCCAAGGTGTTGTTCCAGTACCATCGAATACATAATCTGTACTAAAATACATCATTGGTATATCTAGTTCTTCACATACATCAGCAATATTCTTCGTTCCGTCAACATTCACTTTTGTACATGCCTCAACTTGTTCTTCTGCCGCATCAACTGCTGTCCATGCTGCACAGTGAATCACAGCATCGAAAGTATTTGAAGTTATTGCTTTGTGTACCTCGTTTCTATTAGTGATATCCATTTCTTCGATATCAACTCCAACTGCTTCTATATTTCTCTTTGCACACTCTTCAACGATATCGTAGCCTAATTGACCCTTAACACCTGTAACTAATACTTTCATATTTACCTCCATTAGTTATTACTTTCTTCTGCTTTGACATAAAATTTATTTAGAAATTTGGCAATACTCTTTGGCCAAAACTTTAAAAACATATCATAATCTTCCTTTGTTCTCACATTATCATTAATAATTTCAGTTGTGGTAGATTCAACATGTATACGATGTCCCATTAATTTATTATTTATATAAACAAAACGACCTTTCCTTTTAGACAGTATTTCCCATGCATACCAATCTATATTTGCTTTATATGGACTATTAAATACACGCTCTGTATTAATATTGTACATATTAAACGTAACAGCAGGACAACAAATTGCATTCCCCAGCATAATACAAGAACGCTTCACTAACCGTATTGATGCTAATTTATTAAATTTTACAAATGACATCAACATTCTTTTTATCTTTAAGTTTCGGTTTTTAAATATTTTTTCATCATTTCTTATTTCGTAATAATCAGTAAACAAAATAAGCGAATCCTTATACTTCATTGCATTTTCTATTACACTTTTACCGTAATTTGGTTCGTAGACATCATCTTGATGTGCAATCGTAACAAGTTCGGTATTTGCTGCGTTTCTAGCAAAATCAAAGTCATATCCAATACCTTTTCCAGTACATTCGTTGATTACAACTTTCAAATTGTATTTCTTAGCAACGCTATAAATATAATCATTAGGAGTTGATGTTGCAATAAGTACTCTAGATTTAGATTCTTGATTCAATACAGACTTAACGCAATCCTCTAAAAATGCAGATTCTTTATAAGCCAAAACTACAAACGTATGTATACTTTCCTTCATTTAAATTTTCTCTCTTCTTTCAAATATAACACTTTCAGTTTTGAGTAAGATTTTAGCAAATACAAAAGACACTAAAATAGATAAAATTGAATTTACTAATGGACTCATTTGATTTGCAAATATATATACTAAACACTGTTGAATTGGAAATGCTACTAAGTAAATTGCATATGAATATTTACCTAACTCCCCAATTCTTGATGAAACTTGTTTTTTGCTGAAACCGACTACAATAAATAAAACCGGTGCAAACAATATCATTCCAAGTTTCCCAATACCAAGGGCGAAGCATAGAATAATAAGTATCAAAGCTAATATCCCATACCAATTCTTAATCGAAATGCAGTCACGATAAACATAGGCTAATACTCCAACATAATAGATTAATACTGGTTGTATATAGTTTCTCAGTGAAACAAATAACGGTATGGTCGTAAAATTGCATAATACAAAAGCAAGCAATGCCAAAGGTGATAATAACAATATTCTTTTTTTATCTAAAAATTTTGTATGAAACAAACCAAACACGATAATATAACAACAAAATTCAACTGGTAAAGTCCATAATGAACCATTAACAACCGAACCATATGGAGCATTTATAAACACTCCAGGTAATGAATGTATTGGTATTAAAACAATATTCAAAAGATATTTCCATGTTTGTACATTGGTAATGTATGAAAATAAAGGTAGTGTTGTAAGAATTGGTCCCATAACAAAAGTACAAAACACAATCACGATACATAATGACGGAATGATTCGCTTAACTCTAGCTTTAAAGAACCCCTTAAATGAATAGTTTTTTTGGATGCTTCTTGAAATAAGCAAACCGCTACTAAAAAAGAACACAGCAACTGCCAATCCCCCTAGCGATTCTTGATTGTTTGTTAATGTTTTTAAAACATCAGATTGACTACTACCAGTCAATGTATATGAATGTGAAACAATAACCAATATTGCAGCTATTAATTTCATAATGCTCAAATTATTACTCTTGCGATTGTTTAAAGCATCTTCCAAAGTATATTTCTTCTCATTCATGAAATTCATTCTCCTTATTTTAAAGAGTTTTACTCTTCACTATGCGTCTTGTTCTTGCTAACCTTCTCTAGTTCGGATTTCATAATTGAAACTTCTTGTATTAATAATTGAATCTTCGTTTTTTGACCTGATACAATAACAGTTAAACTAATTGATAAAATTATCAGAATAAAAATCAATATTCCAATGACCATATTAGCCATAGTTTGAAAACCTAAAAACTGTGTGAATAATACTACCACATCAGGAAATAATGCAACTAAAAATAGCAATAATGGAGCCAAAAACCATGGTATTGAAAACTTTATAGGTACTCTTCCCTTTTTTAATAGATGTAATATAATCAACAGAATAATTAATCCACCTAAAAATACTCCTACTCTTAAATGCGAACTCATTTATTGTACCTCCCCGTTCCAATAATCAAAATTGAAAGAAGGATATTAAACATATAATAAAAGTTTTTCCAAGAATGGATTGAAGAAACTCCTCCTTCTCTTTCAAACATCATTGCTGGCACTTCATCAATGACATATCCCATTTTTATTAGTTCAGTTGTCGTAATTGGTTCTGGATACTCAACAGGATAAGAATACGCAAAAAGCGATATAACTTTCTTGTTCGCAGCTCGATAACCTGAAGTTGTATCCATTATACGTTTTCCTGTTACCAGCTTTATCATAAAAGAAATTAAACGAATACCCATTCGTCTTGCTCTACTTGATTTAAACTCACTTTTTGAGCCATGTACAAAGCGTGATCCTATTACAAAATCATTATTCTTATTTAGAATTGAGTTTATGAGATTTTGAACACTATTTATATCATGTTGTCCATCACCATCAAATTGAATCGCAATATCGTAATCATTCATTTCTGCATATTTATATCCAGTTTGAACAGCTCCTCCAATTCCTAAATTGTGAATTAAGCTTATTGTAGGGATATTGTTATCAATACATATCTTATATGTATTGTCTCTTGACCCATCATTAATCACAATAACATCTAAATTTGTATTATTCTTTTTATTGAAGTCAATAATACTTTGGTATGTTGAAAGGATACTTTCTTCTTCATTATATGCTGGTATTATAATCAGTATTTTTTCATCCATTTGTCTATGTCCTTTCATGTTTAACTTGATATTCTAAATACTATAATTCTATCACAGTTAACAACAAAAAGAATCTTTTTCAAGATTCTCTTAAACTCTACCTTTATCTTTATACATCTTGTCAAAGTATTGTTGGTATTCACCAGAAATGATGTTTTCCCACCATTCTTTATTATCTAAATACCATTGGATTGTTTCTTTCATACCAGTGTCAAAATTGTATTTTGGTTCCCAACCTAATTCAGTTTCTAATTTCTTTGGATCAATCGCATAACGCATATCGTGTCCAGGACGATCTGTTACATATGTAATTAAATCTTCTGATTTTCCTAGTTGGCTAAGAATTGTTTTTACAACTTGTAAGTTTGTACGTTCGTTGTGTCCACCAATGTTGTATACACATCCATCTGCACCCTTACGAATAATTAAATCGATAGCAACACAGTGGTCGTATACATGTAACCAGTCACGTACGTTTTCCCCTTTACCATAAACTGGTAAAGTTTCTTCAGCTAATGCTCTTGAAATAATAACTGGAATTAACTTTTCTGGGAATTGGTATGGTCCGTAGTTGTTTGAACAACGTGAGATACTTACAGGCATTCCAAAAGTTCTTCCATATGCCCCTACAAACAAGTCAGCAGCTGCTTTACTTGAACTGTATGGACTTGATGTATGAAGTGGTGTTTCCTCAGTAAAGAATAAATCTGGACGATCTAATGGTAAATCACCGTAAACTTCATCTGTTGATACTTGGTGAAATCTTTTGATTCCATATTCTTTTGCAGCATCTAATAATGTAGTAGTTCCTAATACGTTTGTTCTTACGAAACTTTCTGGATCTTCAATACTACGGTCAACGTGTGACTCAGCAGCAAAGTTAACAACTACATCAAATTTTTCTTTTTCAAATAAGTCAAAAATGAATTCACGATCTGCAATATCACCTTTTACAAATTTATAGTTCTTCTTATCTTCTACTGGTTTTAATGTTTCTAAATTTCCAGCGTATGTTAATAAATCTAAACAAACAATTTCATCTTCAGGATATTTGTCAACCATGTACATGACAAAGTTCGCACCAATAAATCCTGCTCCACCTGTTACTAAAAATTTCATAATTATTTTACCTCTCCGTATGTAAAGTTGGCATCACTTTCATCAAGTGTTGGGCCATTCATATCTTTTTCGCTTAAAATCGGTTCAATACCATTTAGTAATGTTCCCCAATCTACATTGATTGATGGATCATCATAACGAATTCCACGATCACATTCTTTTGAATATAAGTTATCAACTTTGTATTGGAATTCAACATCATCAGTTAAACATAAGAATCCGTGTGCAAATCCTCTAGGGATAAAAAACATTTTTTTGTTTTCTGCACTTAATTCCACGCTAACCCACTTCTTATAAGTTGGGCTTCCTTTACGGATATCCACTGCAACATCAATTACAGTTCCTTTTGTACAACGAACCAACTTTGCTTGTGCACATGGTTCATTTTGCCAGTGAAGTCCACGTAGTGTTCCGGCTTTTGCTGACATACTGTGATTATCTTGTACAAAGATATTGTCAATTCCTGCTTCAGCAAATTTGTTTGTTGAGTAGGTTTCCATAAACCATCCTCTATGATCACCAAACACATCTGGTTCAATGATTTTTACTTCTTTAATTTCTGTATCTATTACTTTCATCTTCGCTTCCTTAATCTACATACTTACGATCAATAATTCGTTTAAGATATGTACCGTATTGGTTTTTCTTATATATTTCATATGTTTCTTTTAATTCATCAATTGAAATCCAACCTTGATCAAATGCAATTTCTTCTAAACATGCAATCTTACGATTTTGATGTGTCTCAATTGTATATACAAAATTTGTTGCATCTGCTAATGACTCATGTGTTCCTGTATCTAACCATGTAAAGCCATCATTTAATAATGTAACATTTAATTCACCTGACTCAAGGTAAATACGGTTTAAGTCAGTGATTTCAAGTTCACCACGTGCACTAGGTGCTAAGTTTTTTGCATATTCAACAACTTTATTGTCATAGAAATACAGTCCTGTAACTGCATAATTTGATTTTGGTTGTTCTGGTTTTTCTTCTAATGAAATTGCTTGTCCAGCTTCATCGAATTCAACAACACCGAAACGTTCTGGATCTTCTACATAGTATCCAAAGACAGTTGCTCCTTTTTCTTTGTTTGCAGCAGCTACTAAGCGTTTTGTTAAGCCATGTCCATGGAAAATATTATCTCCAAGTATCATCGCTACACTATCATCACCGATAAAATCTTCACCGATAATAAATGCTTGTGCTAAACCATCTGGTGATGGTTGTACTTTGTACTCTAATGAAATACCAAATTGTTTTCCATCACCTAACAACTCTTTAAAACGAGGTGTATCTTGAGGTGTTGAAATAATTAATATTTCTTTGATTCCCGCACTCATCAAAATTGATAGTGGGTAATAAATCATTGGTTTGTCATATACAGGTAATAATTGTTTACTAGTTACTTTTGTCAGTGGGTATAAACGAGTTCCACTTCCTCCAGCCAAAATGATTCCTTTCATTTAGAAATCCTCCTTGTATCATATCTACTATACTAAACCATTACGTAACGTCAAGGTCAACACTAAAAATGATTTCACATATTCTTACATATAAATAAACAAGCCTCTTTATTCACCAACAATCCATTATCCTTCAGTTTATCTTCTAAGAATGAAATAAACTCGTCACTTCGATTTCCGATAACACTTAATTGGTTACCATGACAACTCATTATATAGTCATAAAGATCACTAGCACTAGTTACAAGTAGTTGATCTTGGTATGTGTGCATTTCAACATCAGCAAAATATTTCCTAAGTTGACGTTTACCATTCTCCATACCAAATACCTCATATAAAGGTTCATCAGAAAGCGTAATTCGATTGTCAAATTCTTTTGCAATATCTGTAATCTCTTTTAAATGATTCTTACTATAGGTCGTAGTATAAAAAACACCTTTATCATCTAAGACACGTACAATCTCTTTTATTCCACTTTTCATGTCGTGAAGATAAAACAATGTATGATTTGCAATAACTACATCAAAGTAATGATCTTTAAAAGGTATATTTTCTAATGGGAAACATAAAAAGTTAAAATCATTTCCTAAGTTCTTTCGTGCGCTTTCAACCATTCCTTCACTTTTGTCACTCAAGAAAATCTCTCTGTGTCGAAAACTTATTTTTCTATTCTTCCAAAGACTACCTTCACCACAACCAACTTCGAGTATTCGGTTTGTATGAGTAAGTTTAATTTGCGAATAAATCCAATCGTACCAATCAACTTTTCCTACTGTATATTTTTGATGAAGTGAAATACGTGTTGTCAGTTGATGTGAATCCTTATAATGTTCAATAATTCCATCTCCAGTCAATAAATGCATTAGATGCATCATTTTATCCCAATCTATACGCCTTCCTTCAATTGACTTCTCTGTTACTTCAATTGCTTGTTTTAAGTTTCGAAAATAATCCAGTTTCTGATTTACTAATTCCTTTTGTGTATTCAACATGTCAACTAAACTCTTGCGGTCCTTACGAGAAATTAGAATCTGAATATCTTCTAAGCTAAATCCAATCTGTTTTAAAATAAGGATATTTTGGAGCTTAATAAAATCATTATCTGTATACATCCGATACTTATTATCTGGATTTATACTTGGTTTAAGTAAACCCTTTTTATCATAGAAACGTAATGTTCGTTCAGTTACTCCAGCTTTTTTTGCGAATTCTCCTGTGTAATATTTATTCATATCTGTATTATATCTCATATGCAAAAAAAGAGAAATGTCACCAAATCATTTCTCTTTTCACAATTTTTATTCTTTTGTTTCAATTTCTTTTGTTACTAATGCAACGAATTCTTCTTGTGATACAGTTGTCGTTTTTTGTTCACCATAACGACGGAAACTAATTGTTTTTTCATCACGTTCAGTATCTCCTAAAATCAACATAAATGGTGATTTCTTCATTTGGTTCTCACGGATTCTGTATCCTAATTTTTCTTCACGTGCATCTAAATCAACACGAATACCTTGTGCTTTTAATAATTCTACAACTTCATTTGCATAGTCTAAATGGTATTCATTTTTAACTGGCAAGACCGCTACTTGAACAGGTGCTAACCAAGTTGGGAATGCTCCTGCATAGTGTTCAATCAGAATTCCAATGAAACGTTCAATTGATCCAAAGATCGCACGATGTAACATAACTGGGCGTTTCTTTGTTCCATCTGCATCAACATATGTTAAGTCAAAACGTTCAGGTAAGTTTGCATCAAGTTGGATTGTACCACATTGCCAGCTTCTTCCTAATGAATCACGAATGTGGAAGTCTAGTTTTGGACCATAGAATGCTCCATCACCTGGGTTAAGTTTCCATTCTTTCCCACTTGCTTCAATTGCTTTTTGTAAGATTGCTTCACTTTTATCCCATGACTCAATTGTTCCAATATATTTATCTTCTGGACGAGTACTTAATTCAATACGGTAATCCAGTTTAAATGTTGAATAAATCTTATCGATTAATTTTAATAAACGTAGGATTTCACTTTCGATTTGATCTTCACGCATAAAGATATGTGCATCATCTTGTGTGAATGTACGTACGCGGAATAAACCATTTAGAGCTCCACTAGCTTCATGACGGTGAACTTGTCCTAACTCTCCTGAGCGAATTGGAAGATCTTTATATGAATGCAATCCATTCTTATATACTAACATTCCACCTGGACAGTTCATTGGTTTAATTGCATAAACACGGTCATCTACATCACAAGTATACATATTGTCTTGATAGTTTGCCCAGTGTCCACTTAATTCCCATAATTCTTTTGACATCATAATTGGTGTCTTAATAAATGAGTAATCATCTTTATGCACTTCATACCAGAATTCTTCTAGTAAGTTACGAATAATCATTCCATTTGGTAAGAAAAATGGCATACCAGGTGCGTACTCACTCATCATAAAGATATCTAACTCACGACCTAATTTCTTGTGGTCACGACGTTTTGCTTCTTCAAGTAAATTTAAGTATGCTTCTAAATCTTCTTTTGTTTCAAAACATACTCCATAGATACGTTGTAATACTTTATTGTTTTTGTCACCTTTCCAGTATGCACCAGAGTGTTTCATTAACTTAAAGTTTTTGACTTCTTTTACAGTATCTACGTGTGGCCCACGACAAAGATCCACAAAGCCTCCTTGACGATATACAGTAATTGTTCCATCTTCTAGATCATTAATTAAATCAAGTTTGTATTCGTCATCTTTAAACATTTCAATAGCTTCTGCTTTTGAAATTTCTTCTCTGACAATACGTTTCCCATCTTTAATAATCTTTTTCATTTCTTTTTCGATTTTAGGAATATCTTCATCACGAATTACATCTTCTCCTAAATCGATATCATAGTAAAATCCTTCTTCTACTACTGGTCCTACCCAAAATTTAGCTTGTGGGTAAAGGTGTTTTACTGCTTGCGCTAATACGTGAGCAGCTGAATGATTTAATCGGTTTAATCGTTCATCATTTAAAAAATCCATGTTCATAATCGTTATCTCCTTATAAAAAAAGCATCCACCCCAAAGGACGAATGCATCGTGTTACCACCTTAATTCGTGTAATAATCTATTACACCTCAAACCTCTTAACGCGAGTGACGGAACATCTTTCGAGTTCAACTCCAAGGTAGTAAATCAAACATCTCTCATAAAGCTTTCACCAACCGCTTTACTCTCTACATCAATTTGCATGATTGTTGTCCTTTTCATAGTTGTTATGTACGTTATACAACGTATTATTAAATGTGTCAAGAGCAATAATCATCATTAACAACTCATTTGTTTACTACATCAATTTTTACATCATCAATCGAAAAAGACTCATTGATATACATTGTATACACGTCATCCACTTTTATAACTTTATTAAAACCTAACTTTTCAAACACCGGCTTATCTGCTTCAATATTTGAACTAACTTTTACTATACAATTAATAGGATATTTATTTAATAAAGTTTGTATTTCAGTAAGTTCATCTTCAATCATTTCTGGTCCAACTCTCATGAATAACTGTTGGTCATCAATATTATAACCTTTGTAAATACTTTGTTTGTTCTTGTACTCCATTTCAATACGAAGTGTTGCAGTCAACGAAATACAGTTAGGTGCAAATGCTCTAAGTATTGAACTTGGAAAGTGTGCATAGTCCCCAAATGTTAAACCTGCTGGAAGGACGATTGCCAGTTTTCTACCAGTTTTTTCATAATAATCTTCAACTTGATTAGCCAAATGTACAGTAGATTTATGAACAAATTGCTTGTTTCCATACCATAATCCTGCCGTTCTTCTCATTTTTTGTGGGGTTAGATAATATAAATTTGCAGTTGTTAGTATAGAAATGGCACATACAAGACTAGATAATGCAATTCGTTGAAGTTCTTTCTTTGATAGAGAAACAACTAAATACATTAAAATAAAATATGCAGTTAACATCAAACAACCATATGAAGCCAAAATCATTCTTTCCAATGCAAACTCATATTGTGTGAATAAGGCAATAACTGAATTGACTGTCGGAGTAACAAGTAAAAAAAGTGTTATTGAAAAAATTATAACTATTCTTTTTACTGCTATTTCTCGTTTTTTTATTGCATATACAAGAATAATGATGATTGTTAGATATAAAATCAAATTACTTTTGTTTGCTACTAAGCTTTTAACCATCGTCTTACTTAAAATAGGATCATACGGTAAAATGAACGATGTACCAACAATAGCAATTATCGTAATTAGAATTGCTCCATACCTTATTTTCCAATTCGAATTAGATGTTAGTAAAAACGAAATAAGACCACCGATTCCAGCAACAAAAATAATAGGAACTGCAATTGATGATTTGGAAATCAAAGCTACACTTATAATAAAAAATGAAACAACTTTAGATATAGTAATTTCTTTCATATCTAAAAACAAACCAAAAAGCAATACTGGACCCGCCCCCATAACAAAAGTCGATCCAAAATGAGTTGCTGTTGAGAAGCGCCAAGCTTCACCTGCATCATTGATAAATTTAACTATACAGATTAAACAAAGAAAATAAGCTCCTATACTTAATACTTGTAGTGCTATGTTTTTATACTTCTCACTAACAATCTTCTTACCAAATATATAAATTGCATTTAACATTGCATATGCATTTAGGAAGTTCATAGAAATTCTTGCATATACAACAGACGATACATTGAACAAGTATACGAAGAACGAAGATTCTAATTCATACGTATTTAGTTTGTATGAAAAAGGTTCTGTAATAAGTAAACCTGTCTCTGGATTTGTTGAGAAAGGTGTTTTTTCATATGGTAAAGACGCGATTTTCGACAAGTAGTACCCATCATCAGTATTATTTAATTTCCATAGCATTTCTGGAAATTGTAATGTGAAGAATACAATTATAATCGCCCCTATAAAGAGAACTATATTATTTGATACATATTCTTTAAACGAAATTGTCGACAAATCGATTCTTTTCTTTCGAATCGAGATAATAATAAATACTAATATACTTAAAAGCAAAAGTATTTCAAAAATGAAATAGTATATCCACTTACCATTTACAATTTGTAGTGGAATTCCAAAACAAGCATTTATAAATGTATATAGTATAAACCCTTTTATAAAATTAGAGTGGTATGATTTTATATTCTTTGAAACTGCTGCTCCAAAAAATTGAAGAAAAACAACGAAAAAAACTGGGAATATCAAACATATAAAATAATTATACATATACTATTTCATCCTCCTCTTCTCTTATCATTTCTTTATATCCAAACGATATGCTGCCTGTGTTGATAGATTTTCATTGTAATACATGTCAGAAGCTACATCGATTCCTTGTTGTTTCCAATGCATCATTGTTGACTTGTGAAGGTCATGACGTGTATTGGATTTCTTTGACTGAGCTTCTATATCACTTAAGCAAATATTTCGCATACCACTTTCATGTACACGAAGCATAAAGTCATAATATATATCTTCCAAATCTATATCATTAGCAAAGCCATTTACTGCATTTAATGTTTCTTTATTAAACATAAAGCAAACATCTTCAAGAATTCGATAATTGTTTGGAACTAATAATGTTCCATATACACCAAAGTCTTCTCTATATGTAACAAAAGTTAATGGTAATAATGTTTCATTTTCTAAAAAGTACCCACTATCCACAATATATTTATTTTTATTAAGAATTTTAGTTCCAACTACACCTATTTCATTTTGCATTGAATATCCTGACATCAATTCTATTGCATCAAATATATATATAATAGTTCCTTGTCTCAAAATCATTGTATATTCATATAAATCACTTACTTTATTTAATGTTTCAGCAAGTGTTTTTTCTATTTGAACAACTTTATGAGGATAAACAAAGTCAACCACTTTTGATGTGACTTTTTCATAGTCATTTTTATCACATACAAATGTAAAGATTAATTGTTTATTGAACATCTCTGCTGCAGTAGTTTTTACTGGAGTTAAAAAGTCATCATTCACCTTTTCGATTGGGACTACAACATTCACTATTGGTTCTTCTTCTAGGAAGTATTCAACAGAATAATTAGTCGCAATTACTACATTAACTTCTGCATTCACGCCTTTTTTATTCAATAAATCTTGTAATGCACTTCGGCCTGCTTCCCCAGCGTAATTCTTAGAACCTGAATCTAATGCAGTAGAACCAGGAATCATTCTCCAATGATAAAGAATTTTAGGAACATGACGGAACTTCTTTGTTACTTCTGTTATTCTTAAAAACAAATCAAAATCCTGAGCTCCTTCATACCCTTTTCTAAATCCACCAATTTCATCCATTATAGTTTTTCTAACCGCATTTAGATGGCAAATGTAATTTCCTCCATAGAGTTTATCAATAGCTAATTCCGGCTTAAACTGTGGATCACTACGATTTCCCTCAGTATCTATTTTATCTTCATCGCTATAAATGAAATCAATTTCTGGGTCCTCATTTAAAACTCTTACAAACTCGTTAAATGCCTGTGGAACAATCACATCATCATTATCCATCATTACAATATAATCTCCTGTCGCAATGGATAAAGCAGAGTTACTAGCTTCAGAAATATGACCATTAGTCTCACGATAGAAAACATGTATTCTACTATCCTTTTTTTCAAATTCCTTTAGCGTTTGTATTGTCTCAGAGTTAGTTGAGCAGTCATCCGCCAAACAAATCTCAAAGTTTTGATATGTCTGATTTAAAATAGATTCCAGACACTCTGTTAAATATTTTCTACTTACATTGTAGACCGGAATAATCACCGAAAACTTTGGGTTATATTTATATGTCTCTACTGGACTGAATCTTTCATATTCAGCAATCCATTGATAATAATCTTTAACATTTTTTGGATCACCTGTTTTCGAGTATGTTGATGGAAAATCACGTATTACTTCTTTCTTGAAATCTTTCAATTTATCTCTTTGAAATTTCTGTGCAAAACGCTTCCATGGCGTACTTTCAAATGTAGTTAATTCTTCAACATGTCCGTCTTTTTCAATAGCCAAGATTCTATATTTATCTACTAGCTTTCCTTTTATTTCAGTGCGAACACTAAAAGAATGAGTTTTAGACTTAGTAGGTTTGAATTCAATCTCATACAAAGTATCCTTCTCATTCTTAATTTCTATTTTTACAACACTACTTTCAACCCATCCACTAAAAAACAAAAAGGGGTTTTTAATTCCATATAGGTCACATTCTCTAATATTAAAACGCATGATAATCCTCTATTCTAGATTTCTTCAGCAAATCCTTTTTCTAACTTTCTAAATATAACAAGTCCGATTAAAAACACAAGTATAGAAATTACTACAATAAGTAATCCCATTTTCATGTCTGGTACTACATGATACATGAAAACATCTCTGTATGCGTTCATAAAAGTTGTTAATGGATTAATTTCGACTAATTTCACTAAGATTCCAGGAACATCTCCTGTAAACTGATTCATCTTATATAAAATTGGTGTTCCATAAAACAACATATTAACAATAAAAGTTACAATATACTCGATATCTTTAACATATATATTAATTGCACTTAATGCCAAAATTAATCCAAGCGAAAACAGCATTTGGATTGCGCCAATGATAGGTACTAATAATATATGCCAAGAAATACCATATCCACCAATTAATACAAATATTAAAACAATAATACATGAGATTAAGAAATTCACATATCCACTAATTGCCACTGAGATTGGTAAAATTTCTCTTGGAAAATAAACCTTTTTCACAATACCGGCATTATAACGAATACTTGTTACTCCTTGTGTAATAACTGTTGTAAAAAAAGTCCAAGGGATAATACCAACAACTAAATAAATTAAATAATTATCAGTACCCTTTATATCCATCAAGTAGGGGAAAACAAGTGCGTAAACAAGCACTTGTAAAAGTGGATTGATAAAAGACCAAATGACACCTAAAAAGGATCCTTTATATTTCCCTCTAATTTCTTTCTTTATATTACTTTTCAGCAATTCGCGATATTGATATAAATTTTGTATTAGTTTCATTTTGATACCTCTACGACACGGAAAACATTTTCTTCTTTTGTAATTAATTGACCCTCAGGTGTCTCTGTAATTAATGTTATTTTGTGCTCACCTGGATTTAGTTTTGTTACGTCTACTTCAACTTCCCAACCAGCTTTATCATTTGCCTCAAATCCGCCGTATAAACCATCATATACAACAAACACATCAGGTCTATCTTTTCGTTTCACATCCAGAGAGTTGCCATCAATTTCTACACGGATCCGTGATTGTGGATGTTCATTTAATTCCCATCCTTCAAAAACAGCATGATTTAAATCATTATTCACTTCTTGATATCCTTTTGGAACATCAATAAAACCAACACCATTGTATGTGTTTCGTTTTTTCATAGTGTCAGCTTTTTTAATTCCTTCTTTTCGTTTCTCTTGATGATCAATACTTATTTGGTCAAGGTATTGTTCAATTACGTACGTAGGATCTCCATCGGCTTTCAATTCACCTTTATATATCCAAATTGCACGATCACACAGTTTTTCTACAGAACCTAAATCATGAGAAACAAATACAATTGTCTTATCACTTTCTCCCAATTCTGTTAATTTATCAAAACAACGTTCTTGGAAATGTTGATCACCAACTGCCAAAATTTCATCAATAAGTAAAATATCAGCATCAACGTTTATTGCAATAGAAAATGCCAAACGCATATACATCCCAGAAGAGTATGTTCTAACTGGATTATCAATAAATTCTTCTAATTCAGAAAACGCGATAATATCTTCTATTCTTGCATCTATTTCTTTTCTAGTTAGCCCAAAGATTGAAGCATTAAAATAAATGTTTTCACGTCCTGTAAAATCAGGATGAAAACCTGCTCCAAGTTCGAGAAGCGATGTTAATTTACCTTGTGTTTCCAATTTCCCTTTATTCGGATAAAGTATTTTCGTCATAAGTTTTAGTAACGTCGACTTCCCACTACCGTTCGTTCCAACTAATGCAACAGTCTCTCCTTTTTTAATATTTAAACTTATGTTTTTTAATATTAATTTATGTTCTACTTTGTCTCTATTCCAAAAAAGCAAACGTTCTTTTAATGTTTGCGGTTTATCATATGATATTTTAAAAGATTTATACAATCCTCTAACTTCAATTGCATTGTTTTTATCTTCCATCATAACTCCTTAATATGTTTAATACATTCAGTTTACTTTAGCATTTTTTCTTGTATTTAGCAATAAAACTCAAAGACTATTCAGTAGATGTTCATATTCTCAAATCATTAGATGTCTATCCTTTTTCCACCTTAAAGAAAAACAGTTTATATACAAGCCAAAAATAATAGTCTAAATAGTAATATGCATTAGTATTTGCATACATTATATAGAAATTTTCTTGTTTCATTTTCTTAGTTAGTTTTCTCATGTTAGAGAAAGAATACGTTGCAATTTTACTTCGTATTTGCCAAAAGTCTAAACATGATACTAAAGAAGATGGAACATCTTTATGCAACTGGATTAGCCACTGCTCTACTTCTTTGTATAAATCGTATTTTTCCTTAGCATATCTAGGAAAATAAAACGGTTTTGTCAATCCCGTAGTTACTGGATTAAAATTCCCTACTCCTGCTGTGTTATTTCCATGTATTCGGTACAAGGTTAATGACTCATTAAGATAATAAAGTCCATCTTGAAAACTAGCCAACATTGCTAACCATCCATCATGCAACCAATGGTCACTTACATGTTCATTTTCAATAAAGAAACTCTTTCGTAAAGCCATTGTTGCACCTGTGATACAAAATGAGTGAAGTAAAATATCTTTCCATTCACTTTGTTTGATGGGTGGCTCAAAATCTACAAGCTGATTTAATACTTGTCCTGTTGTATTCCCTTTTGCATCAATAATATCTGCATTACTTGCAACAAGTTGGATTTTTCTATCCTCAAATATAGGCATAATGCGTTCAACTTTATTCATTTGCCATACATCGTCCTGATCACAACTAAAAATAATATCTCCAGAACACATGTGATATGCTTTATAGAAGTTTTTAACAACACCTAACGAAGATTCATTTTGAATGATTTTATAAGGAATTGTTGAATCCTTTAATACTTGTTCCATGCATGCAACTGTCCCATCTGTTGAGCCATCATCACAAATAATTAATTCATCTACTTGTTGTGTCTGATTTAAAATACTTTGCAGTTGTTGTTGAATATATGCTTCTCCATTATATGTGCAAAGTGCCACAGAAATTTTCACAACATCACCTACTTCAACAAGATACGTAATAGTCCGTATCTTTTCTTATAAAACAAACGACATATCAGTTTAAATTTCCAGTTCCTTGTTTGATAGTATGGATTTTTCATCCAACCTGGATATTGTTTTTGCATGATATCGACAATCTTAGCTAACCCACTTCTACCTTCCGCAAATGGAAAGTAACGTAATGATGCAGCATGTAATAAATGCTCAATATATAACCATTCCAACTCTTGATGATAACTGTCAAGTGCACCAAAACGTTCAACTACTTCATGCAAATACTCCATTGCTCCAAAAATCGCATCTAACTTTGGACTATACTTGCTTTGATGCATTAAAGAATCATCGTGCATATTGTACAAGAACAGTGGTGTTTCGATATACGATATACCGTGTGCAACACAAGCAAGTGCTGGCATAACCGCAATATCTTCATACCTAGCAAATGTTGGAAATTCTAAATGATTATTCGTAATTAACGACTTACGAATAATTTTACGCCATGGTCCCATGTTGTTTAAAAAATATAGTTTGTTGCTATCTGCATGATATATCAAATGTTCATCAAGTAATCCATCAGTTTGATCTCGGAGTGTTTTTGCATTACACCATACAATGTCATCATTATTTTCTTCTTGTTTATTTACCAATTGTTCTAAAGCATCTAAAGTAATTGTATCATCACTATCCACAAAACAAATAAACTCGCCTTGTGCAAGCTCCACTCCTTTGTTTCTCGCCTTGGCTTGTCCTTGATTTTCTTGATGATATACAACCATACAATTATGTTTGTTTGCATATTGATCCAATATCAATTTCGATTGATCCGTGGATCCATCATTAATTACGACAATCTCATAATCTTTATATGTTTGATTTACTAAAGAGTCCAAACAATTTGTAAGATATTTCTCTGCATTATATACAGGAACTACAATACTAATTTTCATCTTTTCACCTATATATAACCTTTCAAACTATCCAAATCTTCATGATACAGTTCCTCTAGCATATCTAACGTTTCTAAATGTGTTTCATATACATAACGACGTTTCTTAGCTGCTGTTTTCATCTTCGAACCAGTTGATACTTGTTCCATATGCATGATTTTCACCTTTGGTTGATATACGCTCAACATATGATTTCGAATCATACGAACAAATAATATGTCTTCTTCACCATAAAACATTGTCCGGTTATCCAATCCATCAAAAGCTTTCACATATACTGGCGAAAAGATCAAACAACATCCATGTAAACGAACCATTTCTTGTCTTTTAGGAACTGTCTTTTCTTCTCTAAGTTTATGACGCCATTTATCCCACATAATCAGTTTCATAATTGAACGTTTTGTAAGTAATTCAATATTTTCTCTACCCGACTTATTTTTCTTAAGTAATGCATAGATTCGTTCACGATCCTTATCTAATTCATCCAACTTCAGAATTTGGAAAGGATAAACATCTACCTTCCCATTTGGTAGATGAATTTCTGGACCAAGTACAGCAAAGTGACTTTGTTCATACTCATCTACTATTTGTTTTATAAAGTCATCTTGAATAATGAGAGTATCATTATTTAGCATGACAATAAAATCACAATGCAATTCATTTTTGGCGTACATAAATCCTTTATTATTACCACCAGAAAAACCTAAGCCTTCTTCTAAAATTAATACATGTATATTCTTATTATTTGCATAATATTTTTTTAATGTGTTTCCTGATTTGTTTGGTGATGCATTATCAACAATAACAATTTGATAATTCTCTGTATCCACTCGATTAACAATTGATTCTACACAGTTCATTGTCACTTTCTCTACTTGATAGTGCAATATAACAAAACCAAAGGAATACATATTCTTTTCATAATTTTCCATATTGACATTGTACCATAAAAAAAGAAACAAATTGAGTCCTTAAGATTCAATGAGTTCCTCCAACATTTTACAGAAATTTTCATTATTTGAGATATAGGGTTTTACACGAAATCTAGGAAGTTGTAAAATTGCATTTTCCAATTCATCAACTTGCTTACAACCAAGAATATATTCTTGCTCACTAAACTCTTTTACAATTTCTACCTGATGATTATTCTCGTGTTCTCCATATTCCACTCGTCGAGCTACAGCAATTACTTTTTTATCATGATTAATTCCATTCATGATCGTTCCAACACCGCCATGTGTAATCATATATGTACAATTTTCTATATATGAATTAAACTGATCCATTGGAATAAATCCCAGTACATCCATATTCTTACTTGTATATTTTGTGCAACCTGACTGAACGACTATCTCTTCTTGGATCAGACCTTGTTCAACAAGTTCGTCAATCTTTTCTAACAATCTCGAAAAGCTTTTATCCTGTGTTCCTAAAGTTACAAATATCATTAGAATAACCAGCCTCCATAGATAGCATCTGGATATACCTCTAACATACTTTTCCACTGAACAATAAAGTCATCAGTTATTGGATAGACAATACTTCCTGCAACAGTTTTAGTATAAATATTGGCAAATGTTTCAATCCAAATCGTTTTCTTTTTGAAGCAATGAGCAATGAAGAACATCGGAACTGCAGTGTGCGCTCCTGTTGAAATCACAACATCTGGTTTCAACTTTAAAAACAAATATAAACTACGCAAACAATTAAACGGGAATACAAAGATGTATTTTAGCATATTGTGCTTCGTTCCATACCAAAGATAATGTACTTTGTCAGGAAATGTTTGCTTTAAAGTAACATTCGATTCCGTTTTCTCGGTTACTATACAATAATCATATTTTGCATACAGTGGTTGAAGTTGTAACAACTCATTTAAATGTCCACCTGTACTGGAAATAAACATTACTTTTTTCATCGCAATCTCCTTATCCAAATTATTATACCAAATTTGAACATGAATAAGTTACTAACAATAACAAAATCACAAAAAAATGATATACTTAATTCATGGAAAATATTAAAGTAAGTGTCGTGATTCCTTTCTACAATGTAGAAAACTATATCGAACGATGTATGGAATCCTTAAAATCACAAACCCTTAATGAAATTGAATTTATTGTAGTTGACGATGGAAGTATAGATACAAGTCGTTCAATTGTAGAAAGATATCTTAATGATCCACGATTCCATTTATACACAAAAGAAAATGGTGGTTTATCTGATGCGCGCAACTTTGGAATGCAATATGTACAAGGTGAATATATGTGCTTTTTAGATAGCGATGATTATGTGGATTCTACTATGTATGAAACAATGTACAATAAAGCGATTGAAAAGAATTTAGACATGGTTTCTTGCGATTTTGTATGGGAGTATCCAAATCAATGTAGAAAAGATCAAGGACTTCAAAAGAACCCGTTACTGTTAGATGTTCGTGCAGTCGTCTGGAACAAAATGTTTCGTACAGCTATTATCAAAGAATACAATTTAACATTCATCAAAGGATTGCGGTATGAAGATGTCGCTTTTACATATTCATTTATTCCTTATATAAAACGATATGAACTCATTAACGAACCATTTGTGCATTACATCCAAAGAGATAACTCGATTGTTAATACACAAAACGAAAAAGTTAGAGATATCTATACAATACTAGATCATGTCTTTACCTACTACAAAACCCATCAAATTTATGATGCTTATGTAGACCAATTGGAATATGTAACTATCCGTTACATATTTGGTAGTTCTTTAAAACGTATCGTTAAAATAGAAAATAGTGAACTACGAAATAAAATACTTATGGAAAACTGGGATTATTTAAATGATCGATTCCCAAATTGGCGAAATAACCGATTCCTACGTAGTCTAAAGACAATGAAAAACTTTTATTTCAAATTAATTCGTTCTAAAACCATGTATCTTCTAAGTGCGAAAACATTACAACAAAGAAACTAATGGTGTGAGTCATCTGTCGAACTCACACCATTTTTTATCTAATAAACTACCCCGGGGCAGAGCCCAGAAAGCCATCCCATGGCTTTCCGACGGGGTATTTGGGTCGCTTCGCTCAAGCTGATTACACTCG
>NZ_JARXXJ010000024.1:0-31237 GCF_029893935.1 Breznakia sp. PFB1-19 | reverse complement strand
ATCAAAACAAAGTAAAAGCCTGATTACTAATGTGTAACCAAGCTATATAGAATTCTTTATTTATTTCGCCTGTCTACTTGACAGGGGGTACATCACCACCGGTGTCTTTTTCATTTATCTAAAATTTACATCTGGAAATGGTAAAGAAGTAAGAAAATAGGTTAATTATGGACTATAAGAATACATTTTATGCATTTTATAAGAAAAGTCCGTTAAATTAACGCGCAAAAGTTGTTTATCAATGGTATACTAATAAATGATAGTAATTTTCAATTATCTATGTTATAGAGTTGAAAAGTATAAGGGGTAATAATAATGAAAGATGACATTAATCTAGCTTTATTGATTGACGCAGATAACGTATCGGCAAAGTATATTGGTTATATCATGGAAGAAATTCCAAATTATGGTTTACCAACACATAAGCGAATCTATGGTGATTGGACAGACTCGCATATGAATAAATGGAAAGATGTTCTGTTGGAATATTCGATTCAACCGATTCAACAGTATTCATATACCGTTGGAAAAAACGCGACAGATTCTGCACTCATCATTGATGCAATGGATATTTTGTATGAAGATAAAGTTGATGGATTTTGTATTATAAGTAGTGATAGTGATTTTACTAGACTTGCTGCACGTTTACGTGAAGCTGGTAAAATCGTTATCGGTGTAGGTGAAAAGAAAACACCAAGACCATTCATTGTGGCATGTGAAAAGTTTATATATTTAGAAACATTATCAAGTTCACATGAAGCAAATGATGAGGTCACTCAAAAGCGCATTGTAAGTAGCCAGGATGATATTCGTTGGTTAACAAAACAAGTTCGTGCTATTATTAAAGATATTTCAGATGATGATGGTTGGGCTAACATGTCATCTCTGGGAAATATGTTAAGTAAGAGATTCCCTGATTTTGATACACGGAATTATGGATACTCGAAGTTAACACCGTTGATCCAGTCGCTAACAAGTTTTGAAATTCAATCCATACGAGCAAAAGACTCGCATGTTGAACACAAGCTTGTTCGCTACAAGGGAAAACGAAGTAAATAGAAGTTAGAGGGCGATACTATGGAAGAAATGAAAAGCAGAATTGAACAGATTAAAACCGATGCATCAAGTGTTCAGGAAAAGAAAGAAGCACTAATTCAACTTGGAAAACAAATGATTCAAGAAGAAAAAGGGCTTGTTGGTGAAGTGCAAGAAACTTTACACAACACTTGGGACGAACTTCAAGATGAAAATATCCCAGCTCACATCAATTTGCAATTGGAAAATGAATTCCGTCAAACGATGAAGAATTTAACGAAAGAAATTAATCGTAATGAGTTTCAATTAGAAGGAAAACAAGCAAAAGAAGAAATTCTTGAAAGCATGGAGGAACTTAGAAATTCAACTTCATGGAAAGACGTTATGGGTAAATTATATGCCTTAAAAGACAAATGGGCAGACTTGCCATATGCTGGTAAAGATGTGGATGCAGAATTATCAAGAAAATTTGATGAAGCATTCAATGAAATTATGTCAAAGAAAGATGAGTTCTTTGCTCGTCTAGATGAAGCGAAAGATGAAGCGCGTGAGAAAAAACGTGCATTGATTGATCGTGCTAAAAAAGCTAGCCAATCAACACAATGGAAAGAAACTTCAAAAGAAATGAAGACTTTGATGGATGAATGGAAAACATCAGGAAATATCAACAAAGAAGAAAACGATCAACTTTGGGAAGAATTTAATGATTCACGTCAAGCATTCTATAAAGCACAAGCCGTTTTCTTTGAAGAACGCGATAAACAACAAGTAGAAGCAAAAGCGAAAAAAGAACAACTAGTAAGTGAAGCTCAAGCATTATCATTAAGTGAAGATTATAAAGAAACTTCACAAAAAATGAGAGACTTAATGGCAGAGTGGAAAGCCGCTGGATTTGCTGGAAAAGATATCGATAATGAATTGTGGGATGCATTTTCAACTGCACGTAACACATTCTTTAAACGACAAGATGACTTCTATCAAGAGAAAAAAGGTCAATTTAGAAGCAAACTAGAGGATGGTATCAATCGACGTAAAAAACAATTGGATGATTTAACTGCAATTAATCACGATCTTGAAGCTGAAATCGCTGATATTCGTGCACAGGATGCTCCACTTGGTAACCAAGACAATCGTTGGGAAATCATGAATGAAAGAAATCAACAAATCGATAAATTACAATCATATATTGATGAAAATTTAAGAAAGATTTCTGGTATTCGTACAGAGCTTAACGACATGTTAAAGAAAATTGAGGACGTAAAAGAGTAGTTCATTATTGAACTATTCTTTTTTTTCAAAAAAACTTTTCAAAAAAGAAAGAATATATTATATAATATAGTTGTAAAGTAGAGGAGATAACATATGAAAACAGTAGTAGTTATTGAGAAGATTGAAAATCAAATCAGTGCAATTCAAGCAAGTATTCAAAGAGCTATGAAATCTTACTATTCAGAAACTGGATTAAGCAAGACACATACACTTGTACTTCGCGAAGTAAGAACATGTCAGCCAATTACGTTAAATGAGCTTTCAAGCAATTTATCTAAGGTACCAGCGAACATGTCAATTACCGTAAGTGAATTAGAAGACGATGGATACTTAGAACGTGAACGTTTTGTTGATGATCGACGTGTGACGAAAATCAAATTAACGCAAAAGGGTGAAGAAGTGGTAAATCTTTATGATTCATATATGGAAAAGAATCTTAAAGAAATGATTGAGGATGAAAAGACACTGAAGGACATTCTAACAAAACTCGACACAGTATACGAAAAAGTTAAAAAGTATTAAGAGTAAAGGTTGTATAAACATTATTGTAATACATGACAAAATAGTTTATTATTAGGTTATGGATATATAACTATCCGTACTACTTACATTTATATTTATGGTTAAAACCGCCCCTCCAAAACAGGTTTTAACTAAGTAAATATAATGATGTGAGAACTTTTCTCTTTTGGGAAGGCAGCAATGCTGTCTTTTCTTTTTTTATATTGAAATACCAAAATGAATATGCTATGATTATCTAGCAGTAAAAAACATAGGGGCATGGTCCAATGGTATGATAACGGTCTCCAAAACCGCTGATGGGAGTTCGATTCTCTCTGCCCCTGCCATTTAAAAATTGGTCGAACTTTTAACAAAACAAAGTGTGACTTTCAATGAAAGACAACCCACTGGTATTTAACCAGTGGGTTTTTTTTACGTGAAAGGAGACACTATGAACAAGAAAAAAGGGAGTAAGACAAAACGTATTGGAAAAAATGTATATTTCACTCCAAATGAATTGGATCTAATTAAGTCACTTGCAGAGCGAATAAGTTTGACTGATAAAAGGAAGCCAGTATCTTCAGTTATCAGGGATTGTGTATTGGCAGTTGCACAAAATCCTGATTTAGACATGATGATTTTTGCACCTAAATCTTATGATCAACTCTCGATCAGCGAAATGCTGATCAGAATTAAGTTAATAGAAAATCTTGAAGAAATTCTGAAACAGCTTAAGGAACATGGAGTTGACTTATCTTTCTTAGAAGTTGATAAAAATGATAATGAATAGCAAAGATGCAATTTTAAAATTTCTAACAAAGATTCATGCAGATGCTGATTATAAATGCAAAATTGCACTTACTAAGTCATGGGACATCGAATCATATTATCAAAAGATTATGTACGATTTAGAACGCAATCGATTTTACGACAGACTAATGAATATTGATACTTTCTTGGGTTATGCAGAAAGTATCATCGATGCAAATGAAGAAGATGTATATTTCTCTATTAACTCATTTAGGCACAGAAAGAAAGAAGCAGAACATGTATGGCATCTAAATGCAATTGTTCTAGATTTCGATTATTACAAAATAGAAGAGTTCAAGGATCTAAACGCAATGGATATGTATGAGAAAGTTCTAAAGGAAAAGCTACCTCATCAACCAACTGCAGTAATTGACTCTGGACGTGGTCTCTATATAGTTTATGCATTTAAAAATTGTCCACGACGATTAACAAAAACATATAAAGCAATATACAAAGAATTCCTAAGTAGGTTTGAAACATATGGAATGGATCCCAAAGCAATGAATGTTACACAAATCATTCGCTTACCTGGTTCTTTTAACTCAAAATCGATGAGCACAGTTCAAATACTTGAATTTAACGACACAGACTATACGATATCTTCATTCTTCGACATGTTCAAATATAAGCATTCTGATGTAATCACATATAAAGAAAAACTTGCTGAAAAAAGAAATAGATCCAAAGCCAATAAAGTAGCTAAGGGTGTCTATCAACTTACACTAAATGATGAAATGAGACGCAATAAAAACAGAGAAAAGAAGTCGCAGGAGTTCTTCAATGATTTTAGAGAGTTGATAAGAATTCGAAATAAAAACAACGTGCATGAAGGGTATAGGGAGTACATATTATATCTCGCACGATGTAGAGTAAAACATCATAAAGGAAGCATTGATGAAGAATTAGAAATTGCTCATGAGTTAAATGAATTATTTCTCACTCCACTTGAAGAAAAAGAAGTAATAGTAACAAGTGAGCCACGAGGGTTTAAGAAATGCCCATCGATCGAAACGATGATAAAAAATCTTGAAATTACTGATGAAGAGCAAATGCATTTAAAAGTATTGCGAAGCAAGTCAAAGAAAGATATTGCATATCAGAAAAGAAAAAGAATACATATACTTACAAACATGTCTAAAGCTCAAATGAAGCAATTAGAAAGACGTACAAGAGTAGCTAAGTTGAAAAATGAAGGAAAACGCAACGTTGAAATAGCGAACATTCTTTCAATCAATAAATCTACAGTTACCAGGGATCTGAAATACATAAATGAGAACGCTTGGAGATTCAAGAAAAAATTGCAAGAAGCAATGAAGGAACTACAAGCGTGTATAAACACTAATAGTAAAATTCGACATGTGCGATTCGACGAGCAAAAAAGGCTCTCAGAATGGCTTAAATTAAGCGAAGAATTACTGAATTAACTCACAACGCTACCATGCGTTGCTAAAAAACTAGCAACTATTAAGTATATATGTCAAGACGCACCCCTGGTGCGATTAGATAAAGGAAACCATTTAGTAACAATGACAAATACAGAAAGAGAGGACTACATTATGAGTCATGTAATTGGGTATGTTTTTGATAGTAATGATCAATATGAAGACAAGTGGTGGTTTGATGACACCATTGACAACTATGCACAGTTCATTTATATGAATCGAGCATACAACGTAATGATTACGGATGCAGCAGACATTATGATCTGCACTGGCATGTATGGATATATTGATCAATTAAATTCACAATATCAGCATATTCTTCCTGAATTAAGAGATGTGATAACTGCCTATCAATTTGGAGATAAGACATCAACACTAAAATTTGTGAATGCTGGATATAGATTGATGGTTCAATCAGGAATGAGCTTATTATGATTCGATATGCAGAAACTGGTGGAAGAATTCCAGTAAAGGATCGCAAGCCTGAATTATTCTACTTTGAATTACGTTCATGGGATGAAGGACGTGGAGAAACAATTGAACTTGGCGTGTGGGTAAATCATATGGGAACAATTGTTTCTGATACAGATCTGTTAGCTCTAGCAGGAACAGAAATCATAGAGGATGCAGACAAATTCTTTAATGAACACGATTTTGTTTGTGATAATTCTTTACTAGACAATGAACTGGAGTAGAAAATTGAAAATGAAATTTAACATAGGAGCACTTGTATTAACAAAAGGAATTACTTTTGAAAGAAATAGATCAGAAGAATTTAGTGATGGAATAAACGAAGTACTTGACAGATACATTTCAGGTGATTGGGGCGATTTAGACGAAGAAGATTGTCAAACGAACGAATTTGCCTTGAAACATGGTGAACGTTTACTTGGTGCTTATCATGTATGTGATAAAAAAATCTACATAATTACTGAATATGATCGAAGTATAACAACAATATTATTAGCTGAAGAATACTAAAATGCATGGGATTGCCTAATACCCCAAATTCTTCCACCTCACAAAAAAAACATAAACATAAATAAACATAAATAATGATAAACATATATATGAGGTGTTAATTATTAGGCTCTGCACTGCAGATAATGAAAGGAAATAATATTATGACTTTAGAGCAATTCTTAGAATATTTGAAACAAAATGACCAGGTAGAAGTATGTTGGCTGAATACGCAGAAGAAATCATTTACAGATGACCAAAGCAAAGTGAATTTACCTACATATTTGATGCACTCGATCCCAAAAGAAATCTTAAAAAAAGATATTAATGAATTTAGATTCGGAAAAGACAGTTTGGACGGAAAGTTAATTATTTATGAATTTCACAAATAGAACAACACTGAAATGAACTAGGATTACCTAATACCCTAGCCCAGCATTCTATCCTTGAAACACACATATTACATAAAAACTAACTATGGCAAATTATTAGGTTCTGCTTTTGCAGAGGAAAGGAATAAAAATGAAAACTAGAAACATAGCAAGAAAATACAACATTAGCGAAGAGGAGCTTATTACAGGGATTAATATCATAGCGAAAGCTTTTGGAAATATTTCAAACTCATCAGTCATGTTAGCAATAGCAGAACTTTTGGCTAATGGTGATATACAACAAGAAAAATTAACTGGAGCAAATGAAAGAGATCTATTAATCAAAAAGAATAAACAAAAATTACTAGATTACATATCTGAAGAATTTAGCAAAGATCACTTTGAAAGTTTAATAGATAAACCTTCAGGTCAAATTTCAAAGCATTTAGTGAGAGAAAAAATTGAAACTATCTTCATAGATAACTTTGATAACTTGCTAGAAGTTCTTGATACTGGATGCAACAAACTATTATCTGACCCAACACTTAAGTTTAAAGATGATGAGCTTGATTTTTAGAAAAAAATGCATTTGCATTTTAGAAAGGATAATTATTCATGATCATAATAAACATAGTAAGCATTGTAATAGGTATTTTGGTCGTAGCTATTGATATTGGACTCAGCCTTTATCAAATTAAAATCGAAGAATATACATATGCTTCCGATGATAAATCAGAATTCTCACAAAAAGTATTTGTAGTAGTGATTGCTATTTTGAGGGGACTTGTAATCGGAGCAGTTATTTGGTTTGTAAGTGTCTTTGTTTATACAATTTACGATGTAATAAATGAGTATGAAGAAAACATGCCGATTAAAAGAGTCGTTGTAACAAATATTCAGACTAATGATGTTCTTCTCGATAAAACAGGAAAATGTTCAGCAAGAAAAAGCCTTGATGGTTGGGTATTTGTTACATGCGTTCAACTTGATTCAGAAGATGAAGAGTATAAATTTCTTCTACATGACGACTTAGAAGTTACTGAAACATTGATATTAAAAGAGTAATAAAAACAAAGGGGAATAAAATGTCAAAATTATTATATGGTGGTTGGTTACACTTACTACTTTTATTTATTACATACTTAGCAACTATAAATGAAAATCCTGATTTGAAAAATCTTGGATCTATGATCATGATTATCGGATGCATTTTAGTTTCTATACTAGCTCACTTAGCAAAAATAGAGTCAATGTTAAGTTACAAACATTATGAAAACATATTTAATGGAGACAGCAGAGAGGAAAACGAAGATGAAGAAAGTAGTAAATAAAAGAATTAGAAAATTTGTAGGTAAAAGTAAATTGAGAAAAGCAATGATTGTTGTAGTAGTAATGATTGCTTCATTCATCTACGCAAATATTGAAATTGATAAAAAACTAGAAAAATCAGATGGTATTCAATTGGTTGATTGTGTCGATGGAGACACTGCTAAGTTCATGGTTGATGGCAAAGAAGAAAAAGTACGTTTCCTTGCTATCGATACTCCTGAAACAAAGCATCCAAACAAACCTGAAGGATACTATGGAAAAGAAGCAAGTGAATATACATGTACAAGACTTCAAGAAGCTAATGAGATTGTATTTGAGTTTGAAAAAGATACATACGATAAATACGATCGAATGCTGGCTTGGGTTTGGATAGATGGTTCCCTGCTTCAACAAGAATTAGTATCTCAAGGCTATGCAGAAGTGAAGTACGAGAAAAATAGTTATAACTACATTGAAAAACTTAAAGGTTTACAAGCTCACGCTGAAGAACAAAAACTAGGGATCTGGAGTAAATAAAATAACTTAGATAAAAAAATGAATCCTTAGTTGAAGCCTATATAGAATCTGTAGTATCCCCTCCCCTTCCCTTAAAAGGAAGAAGATAAATCAGATTTAATTCTATATAGGTTTCAGCTAAGGACTCAAACAATCTTTCTATGGTTTAAGGCTATGGAAATCACGAGTGGATATGGTCTCCTTACGGATACCACGCCACCTCGTTAATTAACTGTCGCATCAATTATGTTTTTAAACTATCAAAAATTATTAATCTCTACTTAGATAGAGTTTAACAATGTCAATTGTAATTGTAACAATGTTTAATACGATTTTAATTATTTCTAAAATAATCATACATATCATCTCCCTTCCAGGAGACGATACACAGTTAGATTTTCATAGCCTTAAGCCATAGAAAGGATGTATCAAATAAAACTAAGAAACATCAATCAAAGAAATGTGCCAGTCACTGGTACAATATATAAGTTTGTAATTCAAAATTTATGTGAGAACATAAATAACTCGCCGAATGAATCACATTTATAAAACAGAATGATTACAGCTTTAATTATCTTTATGTTTCAAATAAAGCAACAAATACTCTTCTATGGTTTAAGGCTATGGAAATCACGAGTGGATATAGTCTCCTTACGGACACTACGCCACCTCGCTAATTAACTGTCGCATCAAGTAAGCACAAAAGTATAAATCAATTAATCTGTTTCTGAGAAAAGTTTAATTATATCAATAGCAATTGAAACGAAACTTAATACAATTTTAATTATTTCTAAAATAATCATATGTATCATCTCCCTTCCAGGAGACGATACACAGTTAGATTTCCATAGCCTTAAGCCATAGAAAAGATGTATCTACTAAAGTGTATCACAACTGATACACAAAATGAGGAGGAAATAATGCAGATAGCAAAAAATTTAAAATACTTACGAAAGAGAGAAAATCTATCGTATCGATCCCTTGCACTTGAATCACAAGTAAAACCAATGACCATTCAAAGAATTGAAAATGGAACACTGGATAATCCAAGAATAAAAGAGGTTACTAAACTGGCTCAATTCTTTGGAGTAACTATAGATGAATTCATAAAAATGGATTTGGAAAAAGAAAATGTGCCAGTGACTGGCACAAACCATGAAAGGAATAAATAGAATATGAAAAAGAAAATGATTTTGAGTTTGTTGCTAGGTTTACTTATTATCTCAGCATGTAGTGGAGGAAGTACCAAAGCTGAAGATAAGACGTCAACTGGAAGTGAAACGATTTTAGACAGCGAAGAAATCGTTTGTAGATCAGGAAAGAAGATTTGGGTAGGTTGGAAAAAGGATGGTTATAGTGCTGGATTAACAAGTGAAATTGTAGGAGATTGTGAATAATGTGCCACTAACTGGCACAAGTGAGGTTATATGGAAAAAGTAATTGGATACATTTATAAAGAAGATGGTATTTGGGAAGTCCAATATGTATTTGAATTAACAGCAGAAAAGATCGTTACTTTTATCAAGAACAATCAAGATAAATATGTAGTAATCACACATATAAACGGATTGATTATTTATGAGAATAAGAAATACAATACATTCTCACTTTCAAGCAGAGTTTTAAATGAGATTGATTTACTTACACAATCTATGAAAAACATGAAGATTAATTTCATAGATTCAAACGGAATAAAGATGGATAAAGATTTAATTATACAAGCAAGCAAACACTAAAGGAGAAATGAATATGGTAA
Source organism: Breznakia sp. PFB1-19 (assembly GCF_029893935.1). Taxonomy (NCBI): domain Bacteria; kingdom Bacillati; phylum Bacillota; class Erysipelotrichia; order Erysipelotrichales; family Erysipelotrichaceae; genus Breznakia; species Breznakia sp. PFB1-19. Next base: position 21,269 of record NZ_JARXXJ010000024.1, on the reverse strand, counting down.
AAATTAGAATTGAGTTTTTAGACCACGCAATGTTAGAGAAACTTTTAAAAACATTGAGTGTTGATTTTGAAATTGTAGATCAAGGAGATATAAGAGAACCACAAAAGAAAGGATCTAAGTGGATGTTCTGTTATGTAGAACTTCTACCGAAATTATAGGGAGGAACAAACATGTCAAACAAGCAAGCAAGCGTAATAGCAATCGTCAACCGAAAAGGTGGCGTAGGTAAAACAACAACAGCAAAGAATTTATCTTATGAGCTGTCAAAAATGAAGAAAAAGGTACTGGTGGTCGATATGGATCCACAGTGCAACTGTACAAAAGGTCTTATCCCTGAAGATAATACGCCAGGTACGATTCTTGATGTATTAAATGAGAAAAGCATTGAAAGATACTTACTCAAATACAACAAGCATATGGATATCATTGCAGGAGATACAATGTTAGCTTCAGCAAGCGAAAGTATCGAGAATTTTACATCTGCAATAGATAGTGTAAAAAGTAAGTACGATTATATCATTATTGATTCATCACCCTATTTCAACGAAATAACGGCAATGATTTTATTAGCAACAGAGTTAGTAATAATTCCAACATTTTTAGAAGTAGATTCATTAGATGGTATGACAACTACTATCAATGAAATTAAAGCGTTAAGAGACGATATAGACTACAAGATACTATTTACACAAGTAAACAATTTGAAATCAACAGAGGACGATTTAGAAGCGATATATGGAGTATTTGAAGAACATAGCTTTAAAACGTTAATCAGATATCATAGATATGCTCCAAAAAGAGCTAGAGCAAAAATCATTCCTTTGTCAAAACGATATAAAATGGCAAGCGTTACAAAAGACTACATTGCATTAGCAAAAGAACTTAATGCTCAGGAGGGATTCTAAAATGGCAAACAAGAGTGTGTTGAGTGGCTTTGTAAAACAAAGTGAAAAACAAATTAAAAAGAACGAATCAGGAATCGAAATGATTCACTATCATGAAATTGGTGAAGCAATTAAGAATCGAGGTTTGAGGAATATTGAAGAACTTGCAGAGGATATTAGAGAAGACGGACTCGAACAAAATCTAGTTGTTAGAATTGTGAATAATGACCTGTTCATATATGAACTAATTGCAGGACATAGACGATATAATGCCATGCTTTTGTTAATTGAACAGGGACACAAAGAGTTTGAATACATGCCATGTAAAGTTGTAGAGTTAGATAATGTTGAAGCACGTAGAAGAAACTTGCTTAACAACATGCAAGTGGATCCTTTATCGCCTACTGAAATGATGGAAGCAATCCAGGAATTAAAAGAATACTATGAGTTAAAAAAAGCTAGTGGTGAAAAGATACCTGGTCGTATTAGAAAACTGATTGCTAATGATTTAGGACTTGGCTCATCAACCATAGGAAATTATGAAAATATAATGAAGAATGCTATTCCTGAAGTAAAAGAAAAACTTGATGAAGGTTCAATCACATTAACTACAGCAAATGAAATGTCTTCTTTAGATGATGATGAGCAACTAATGTTTGTTGAGAATGACACGATGGATCTAAAGACTATTAAAGATTACAAAGAGGAAAAGAAAAATGTGCCAGTGGCTGGCACAAATGATGATGAATCTAATACTTTTAGTGAAGATGAGTTTGATATAGATGAGGACAGTATTTCGTATGATGAAGATTATGAAGATGACGAAGATTATATCGATAATGACCACGCTTGCGAAGATGTGAATGTGTTATCGAGAAAATTTAGTGTAATGGAGACTGCTGTTAATGAATTTAAATCAATATTTGAAAAAACAGAGGTCAGTCATGAAGATAAATATCGTCTCCTGCGTTTAAAAAATAAATTAGAAGATTTGCTAGATTTGTGTATGTAGATGGAGGGGTTGTGAATATATGAACAATTATTTAGATAAGGTGGATAGAGAGGAAACAATAAAACTCGCAAAGATAAAGTTGGAAAGGTTTCAAGAACTTTACAATTTAATTGGAAATGAAATCAGCATTAGTTCAATAAAATATGATGAGCCATATATTAACAGTTCTATTACCAATGCAGATGCAAACCTAGTTAGACGTATCGTTAATAAAGATGAAAGACTCAAGGAAGTAAACGAGGTCTTATGTGCAATTGAAAAACTAGATCCAATAGAAAGTGAACTTTTATTCAACAAATATATATTAGGAAAGAACTCAGACGAAATGCAAAGATTACTATCACTATCAAAAGCGAAACTTTATAGACATATAAAATCTGCATATTATCATTTCGCTTTAATCCTAAAAATTGAAGTAATTAAGAGTTAATCATGCTATTAAAACTTTCGTGAAACTTTTATGAGACTTTCGTGAGACTTTCGTGAGACTTTCGTGAGACTTTCGTGAGACTTTCGTGAGACTTTTTTGAGAAAAAAATGAGAAAAAGTTGAGACTAAATTGAAACAAAAATGTGCTAAAATGTGTATACTGGGATTAAACCACAAAGGGGAAAGAAAAATGAGATTATTAGATAATTTAAAAAATAAAAAAGTAATTGCAACAATTATCGGAGTACTAATTGTAGCTCTAGTAGGTACTGTGTTTGTAATCAGCAACAATCAATCACAGGCATTAAAGTTGAAAAAAGATGTTGTAATCATCGAACTTGGCGATGATGTATCACTTAAGGCTAATGACTATTTGGATACAAAAGATAAAAAAGTTTTATCTCAAACAAAAGTGTCATCTGATATAAAGAAGAAAGATAATATTGTTCCAGTCGGGAACTACAATATTAAGTTTATATATAAAGATGAGACCTTAAATCAAAAGGTCGAAGTGAAAGATACAACTTCACCAGTGTTCAAGGATCCTAAAGCAAAAGTAGAAGTGGATCGTGAATTTGATGGTGATTTAGCAACAAATTTTATTGCTGAAGATCTAAGTGAAGTTAAAATCACTATCGATAGTAAAGATGTTGATCTAAAAAAAGCAGGTACATATAAAGCTAAAGCAATTGCGACTGATAAGTATAAAAACAAAACTGAGCAGGCTTTTGAAGTAGTAGTTGGAGAAAAAACAAAAGCAGAAAAGGAAGTAGAAGAGAAAGAAAAAGCTAAAGCAGAAAACAAAGAAACAGAAGTTGCAAACAATGGAAGTCAAGGAAGTAATGCAGGAACTGTATCAAATGGTTCAACTGGGACAACTGGAGGAACAGCAAGTGGTAGCAATAATGGAACTGCAGGTACAACTGGTGGTGGTACACAAACACCTGTTCCTTCGAATCCTAATGTGCCAAATGCTTGTACATTCATTAAATGGAATAATGTAGGAAATAGTGGCAAAGTTTTTACTGAGTATAATTTTTGGGATGATAACGATTATGAACTTATGGAAATATGGGCATTAAACAATCAGCCTAGTTGGTCAAACACTTTCACAATCTACAGTATTGATGACAATTGTGGGAATGTGGGAACAACAATAAATTGGGAAACGAACTAAATTAAGGTAATAGTGAATGAAGTAAGAAATAATCGAGAAGTAAAGCTGATAGAAAAAACTATCAGCTTTTTTAATACCAAAATGAAAGGAAAATCAAATGAAATACAAAAGAATAAGAGGACCATGATGCATGGTTATCAATCAGACAACTTAAATAAGTTGTCTTTTTTCATTTATAGACAGAGGAGGAAAAATAAAAATGAGAAAATTGAATTTATTAACAATTAAACCAATCAAAAGACTACTAGTGAGCTTGATGGTTATTTTTACATTTTTGTCATCAATTAGTGTATCTAATATTGACGTTTTAGCTGCACCGGTAGGGAATGTAAGTGTCGTAAAGACTGGATATACTTTTAGTTGGGAATCAGATACACCAATCAATCCTGCTAATCAAATTATGTCCGCATATGGATATGAACTTTCTAAGATTTATGCAGATGGGATATTAACAACATGTTTTGATCCAACAGTCGTTGTTTTAACTGGAGGTGGATATAACAGTGATCCAGCCATTGAGACTGCCACGAGAAAACGCTTAGCAAGATTAGCAGTTGCAAATGATATTAATTCTATGTCCGATGAGGCGTACGCTGCTTTTCAAATCTATCAGCATCAGATTATGTTCAGTGCATCCCATGGGTTTAGAGTTACAGCAACAAACGTAAACAACTTACAAGGATATATTAACCAATTTGAAGCAAAGGCAACTTCATTTTGGACAAAGCCAACTTTTAATTTAGGAGATGGAAAAATCACAGTTGGTGAAACTAAAAAGTTCAATGCAACAAATGGTGTGACTTCTGGTTGGGATGTATTTAAACAATCAACTGGTGTAACTGCATCTTTTTCAAATGGAGTTCTAACAGTAACAAATAACAATACAACTGATGAAAATATCGAAATACAATTAGTTAAAAAAGTTGGTGGATACAAAAGACCATCTTTAAATTATAACAAAGTACAATCACAACAACTTGGTATATTTGGTATTAGTGACCCAGACCGTTTTCCAGTAAATTTACAAAACTTGCGTTATGGATCTTTAGAAATTGCGAAAATGGATAATCAAGGGAATTACATCCCAAATACTGGATTCGATGTGTTCTATAACGATAACGGCTCAAAGATTGGTTCATATACAACTGGAAATGATGGAAAAGTAAAAGTTGACCAAATTCTACCTAAGGAAGTAAAAATCGTTGAAACTAGTGTTCCAGCTCCGTTAATTCTAGATGCTACACCTTCGTATAAAACAATTGTTCCGAACGAAACAGTTTCGTACACAAAAACAAACGTTCGTGCTGTTGGTAAAGCGACACTAACAAAAGTCGATAATGATACAGGTGGAACTACTCCGTTAGGAGATGCACGTTTAGATAATGCTCAATATGCATTGAAAGCAAAAGTAGATGTTCCAGATCCTGTAAACCCTACTACACCAATTTATTCTAAAGATGAAGTTGTTAAAGAAGAAGTACTTGGTACAGATCTAACGATGGTTGTTGAAAACTTACCAGTGGGACAATACTACTTTGAAGAAACAGTGGAATCAACTGGTTATCACTTGGACACAACGAAATATGACATTGATTTGCGTTATGTAGATTCTGCAACAGCAGTGATTGAAAAGTCAGCACAATCAAGAGAACAAGTTATTCTAGGAAAAGATGCATTGTATAAAGTATCTAGTGATGGTTCTGTTGGTGTTATCCCTTTCGTTGAAGGAGCAGAGTTCACTTGGAAGTTAAAAAGAGAAGTAGATTTAGTTGGGTGGGATAATGCAAAAACATACTTTAAAGATGAAACTAATGCATTAGGATATCTAGTTACTGATTACATGCCTTATGGAACATATATCCGTAGAGAAACGAAGACACCAGAGAATTACATTACTGCACCAGACAGAATTGTAACTATCCACGAACAAATTGATTACCCTCAACCAGAAATTGTTAATGATGCACCTTTCAAAGCAAAAGTGAAAATTGTTAAGCAAGATGCTGATACAGGCGAAATGGTTACTTCTGACTACGTTACATTCAAACTAATTGATACAGCTACAGGTGAATACGTTAAACAAAAAATTGGAAATAAATGGATTGATGAATTTACTACAACTGATGATGGAACAATTGCAGGTGTGGTTACTGGAGAAGCATACACACCATTAAGTATTTTCGCAGGAAAATATGAAGTAGTTGAAGCTAAGATTCCTACAGGGTATTTAGATGCTAAGACTCCAATTTATGTCGAAGTTAAAGACAGTGCAGTGTATGAAATTGATGATAATTTCGAACCAGTAATTACAGTAGTTGTTGAAAACAAACAACCTAAGGCACAAATCGAACTAACAAAAACATTCGAAGAAATGACAACTACTTACGACAAAGTAGCAGGATTTGAATTAAAGACAATTGACGAAGTCATTTCTGCAATTGATGGTTCAGTTTTATATGACGCTGGAGAAGTTATTAACAATCCAAATAGTCAAGATGGTTTATGGTATACAGATCCTACAACTGGAAAACTAGTTATTTCTGATTTATTCCTTAGTGCTGGTGAATTGACTACATATACACTTCAAGAAAAAGTAACTTCTGAGGGATATGTACTTGATGATACTGTACATACATTTGAATTTGAACAAACAGATACATATACGGATTTATACATTGAAACAGCTAAAGTTGAAAATAAATTAATTCGCACAGATCTTGAAGTAGTAAAAACAGATAAGTACACAGGTGAAATCATTATTGGAGTAGAAGGATTTGAATTCACATTCGATTACGTATTTAACGGAGAAGAATTCACAGTAACAGAAGCTGTAGATCCAGAAACAGGAAAAGCTACTTTCAAAGACATTCCTTATTCAGCTGAAGGAACACTTATGGAAACAGCAACTAACGATGCATACTTCTTATCAGACGAAGTGAAAGAAATTATTGTTGATAAAGACTTAGAAGGAATTGGCGAAGTGTATTCGTTTGAATATGAAAATAAAATCAAGCCTACTATTGGTACTTTGGCAACTGGAATTAATGGCGAAAAAACATTAGATCCTACAATTGATAATGTATTAATCGATGTATCAATGGTAGATGGATTAGATCCTAACATGATCTTTACTTTTGTTACAAAAGCTTGGATATATGATGAAGGTGGAAATCACACTTTGTATAAAGAAGTAAGATATGAAAACGTTAGTTTTGAAGAAGCTGATGCAGACTTTATAAGCAAAATCGAAGCAGAGAAAGATTCTCTTCCAACTGGCACTAAACTCTTCTTTACTGAAGATATTTACGAAACAGGTAAAGATAATCCTGAAGTAGATACACCTATTGTGTCGCACAACGATCCTGAAGATGAAGGACAGACTGTTCGCTTTGAAGAAACAGAATTTACGATCAATGTTGCTAAAAAAGATGCAGTATCTAAAGAACTAATTAAATCTAAAGATTTTAAATTTGAAGCCAAGTTCTTTAAGGATGGTAAAGAAGTAAAAGTAGAAACATTTGATGGTGATACTAAAACAGGAATTGCTACAAAGACTTTCACAGGTGCTGGTAAATATGACTACATCGAGATTAGAGAAGTAAAAGCTCCTGAAGGTTTCTTACTATCTGATGAAGTCAAAACAGTGACGATGGCAGACTTTGATGAAAACCATGTTTACAGCTTTGACTATTTAAATGGAATGCTTCCATCTGTTGCTGTAGCTTCAGGGGATACATCGAATACTAATTTATTCACAGGAATGATGCTGATCTCTCTATTAGGAGTTGGAACTTTATTAGTACGTAAAAGAAAACAGCAAAATATCTAAATATTGAAATGTGCCAGTGACTGGCACGTTTCAATAATCATAAGAAAGGATGTGAAGTAGTTGAAACAGAAAAAACAAATATTAATTAGTATTCTATGCATTGTAATCATCCTTTCTGTGGTTGGTTTGATGTATTACTTAAACATTAAAAATAGTTCTTATAAAGACTTGAATATTACATTTAAAAATCCACAAGAAGTATATGAAGTGGAAACACAACTAGATGCAATATCATTCATTAAGAGTACTAGCAAAAATATTACAGACATTCAATATCCAAAAATTGATACATCACAAATTGGTGAACATGCATATTTATTTATTGCATTTGATAAGTTTGGAAATCAAAAAGAATTTCCTTTGATTTTAACTTTCGTTGATCCGATACTTCCAGAACTAGAATTGAGTAAATATGAAATCTCAATAGTGGAAGATGAAAGCATTGAACTTGAAAAGTTAGTTGTTAAAGCTGAGGATCCATTAGATGGAAAATTAGAAGTAAATATCAAAAAACCTAAAGACTATCTGAAAGTTGGGACTCATAAAATAAAATACTCAATAAAAGATAAAAATGGAAACTTAGTGGAAAAAGAGTTGATTCTTACTGTCACAAAAAAAGAAATTAAAAAGCCTGCTCAGGAAGAAAGTAAATCATCTCAACCATCAAATGAAATCAATCAAAATCAGCCAGAGCAAAACACTCCAGGTAATGTTGATTCCATTACAAACAATATTCCTGGTAATACAACCATGCAGACTCCAGGTAATAAGAAATTTTTATTCTCAGATGGGTATGACATGTTAACTGCACCTAAAGCTTGTGCTTCGTATATTTTTGAAGAGAATGGTGCCTATGTTGGATATAAGAGTTGTGTAAATCTTTATGGCGATGATGGTTTACCAATTGGCCAAGAAGCAATATTTCGCTAAGGAGGGACATTGATGATACATGTATAAATTATTTAAAGAAGCTATGGAGATCATTCGATGCTCCAATGATCAGGAGAACAAGAAAAAAGCAATTAAAGTTGTTAATGATTTGAAAGACTTATATCCAAATCTATTCATTCTATTTATGTTGGAATTATTAAAGACATGCGACAAAGTCAAAGAAGATATAAGCAAGCTATATACATTCAAATCAAAACTTACAATCCAAAAGATGACAGCTCAAGAGATTCATCAACTGCAAGATGTATTCATAAAAAAATACATGAAAGGAGATGCTGATCAATGAAGAGCATTAACATAGATAGGATTAAAAAAATTGTATTTATGATTTTGAGAATAAGTATCGCATATTTCTTTATTATTGGAATCTTCACATTCCAAGTCTTAAATACAAAAAATGAAAGTGTATTAGGTTTCACTTTAAATCAAGCTCAACAGAGCCTCGTAGAGCACAGTTTCTATGAGATGGTATTAACTGGCGTCACATTCTTTACAGTGGTTGTGTACCTCGTTAAACGAGCTTTAAACAAAAGAAAAATAAACAAACAAAAAGGTGGTGCTAAATATGTTGTTTAAACGTAAGCAACGCATGGCCGACTACCCTGATAAAGAGAAATCAGAAATTGTAGATGAGTATTCATCTGAAATGTCTGAAAACCTTCTCAAAGAATGGAAAAAGGTCAATAGAAAGAAAACTATAAAAAATTGGATCATAACATTAATAGTTTTGTTAGGGGTTTTTGGTGGATATAAATCACTGTTTAGTTCGGAAAAAACAGTTGTCCCCACTGAAGTAACTGATGCAACTTTTGTAAAACAATATGCAGAGAATTACTACAGCTACCCTACCTCTGAGCAAAGTAAAAAATACATTGATAAGTTTACGATCAATAATGATGAATCAATTAGTTACTCACAAGATGTTGAATATGTCAGTATCTCAAACGTTCAAATCTACGATGTGAAAGTACTAGCTACTAATTCATATAGATACTATGCAACAGCATCGATGCACACGAAGGTAAAGGATACAGATGAAGTAACTAAGGAAATCTGTTTCTCAATTGATTACATAAAAGAAGGTAAAAAGTATTTTGTTGTTAAACCAGTTAAATTCGTAAGTTCATCAATTAGATCGATTGATGAAGAAAACAAGAGCAAATACAAATTTGAACCTGATTCATCAAATGAACAAATGACTGACAAAGAAAAAGAGGATGTAAAACAAACAATAGATTTATTCCTGAAGACTTACAACGATGACTACCAGCAAGCGAAATTATTGACATCAGGAAAGAGTGTGATTGATAAATTAGATCCAAATACAAAATTAACATTGGATGCAATTCAATCTACTAGTAAAGATGATGATACTTACTACATCACTACTAAGGTAGTTGAGGAATATAGCGATGTAATAACTATGAAACGTAGCTACTATTTTGAAGTAAGTAGGGATAAAAATAAAATAACAAAAATGGAGGTATACTAATGGATTTTTTAAATACAGATTTTTTTAACTTTATATGGAAATTACTTGTGACACTAGGTTTCATTGGATTATCAACTGGTTTAGTACGCAGTGCTGCAGAATCATTAAAACGCACTGGAAAATGGACTTCAGTATTAGATGAAATAGCTGTTGGAATATTGATTATTTTCGTTTATATAATCATAATGACAAATCCTGCAAGTACAGTATTTGAATTCGTTAAGAAACCACTTGTGTTCCTATGGGACATTGTCTTGAATCTACTTAGACAAGTAGGAATGCCAATATAGGTAAATACAATGGCATCATATAACTACACAATAGCAGAGGAGTACAAATCAAAATTTGTGATTCCTTATATTGGTTTAGAATTTTCAGGGTGGACTAGTCTAGTAACTGCCATCCTTGGGATTCTAACAATCGGACTAGGATTAGGATTTCCTTTATCTCTTATTTTAGGAACTAACGGATTTTTTATTTCCTTTGGTTTAGCAGTAACAAGTTCTTTCATTTTTGTTGCATACAACAATGAGATGAATAACGAAACTGGAACAACAAAGGTTCAAGAGATCTTCTACCTAAGAATCAAGCAGTACCGAAAAGTCTATGATAGAAATGGAATTCCTAGATATCTGCAAAAGAAGAAGAAAGGAGTCTTGTACAGTGCACGTAGGTAAAATACACACATATGGAAATATTACATACCACAAAGAAGTAATAACTTACTTTTATAAAGTTAAGCCAATAAATTCTCTTTTTGCATCTGAGACGCAAAAGGATACGCTACTTGAAAAGTTTAAAGATCTTATACTGGATGTAAACATGCCTGGTTTCTTTTTTGTTAAACCAAAAGAAGTTAATCGGAAAAAGATCCTGCAGACATATGCTGAGACGTTTAAAGAAAATGGAGACCCAGAGTTTTTAGATCTAGCTAAAGACTATATCAAATCGATTCAAGAAATTCTAAGTGAATCAATTAAATATCGATATGAAATATTTTTCTGCTTCACTGATGGTAGAAGTGAGATGAAACGAAGAAAAAAAATTAGTGTGTTTCCTGTAAGTAATGATGCACTTGGGAAAGATGAACTCTCTCTATATCAAATTGCTGAAGAAGAAATCTTTAAGAAAATGTCAAAACATATTGATACAACTAAAGTTAACGAAGAAATTGAAATAGAAAAATTAATGAATTATCTAGCAGTACCGACCGAAAAGTCTATTGATGATTATTGGGTAACTGAACATTCATCTATGTTGGAATATGAAATAGTTCCAACAAAAGGTAATGAAAATCAAAAGTTATATACCACAACTTTAGTTGCATCGAAGTTCAATCGATTAGCAGTAAACGATGTTGCTGATGATGTAATTAATGGACTTCAGTTAGGAGCATATCCAACAGATGTAATGGTTAAGTTCGATCTTGTGCATACCAAACAGTTTATAAAAAATATGACTGCTAAAAATGAATCGATTAAGAAAGCTCAAAAAAGATATATATCCTTGACGGATCGAAAAGATAAAGAAGCAATAAAAGGAACAATCCTTTCTAAATCTGCAATGGAACTTGATGAATCGATTGAACAAAGTAAAGTAAGATGGCAACTATATTTTAGGATTCGTTCAAATGATGAAAAAATGCTCGAAAAAAGAAGAGAGTCTTTGAGAAGTAAGTTTAAGTCAAGTCGAATTGAGCTGTCTGTAGAAATAGGAAAACAAATTACTCTTGCAAACAACTTGTTTCCTTACAGAAACGAATTTAAACGGTATATACAATCTACTGATATTGCTTACTTAGCAAGATACAATTTCCTAGGTGGTATTTACATTGGTGAAGAGGACACTGGAATTATTGAGACATTCACAAGACCAGGTGATCTCCCAGTGCTTTATGACACTAGGAAAATTTTAGAAGGAAAAGCAAAAACAAATGCACCTACCACAGTTTATTGTGGAGAAACAGGTGGAGGAAAAACGCAGATGTGTGACCACAAAGTTTTTGTAGGTGTTATATTTTATGCACGTAGATCACTAACTATTGATCCTAAGGGGGACAGAATAAAGAAAATAGAAATGCTTGGAGATAAAGCGAGTCATTTGATTATAGGTGCAGAAGACAATCCAGATGGGATGCTTGATGCCTTTCTTATGAATAGTGACAACAGTAGAAAAGCATTAGCAGAAGCAAAAGCAAATATAGATGCTTTAGTTACTGCACACGATCGAAAGGGTAATGTTGTAATCCCCTATCATAATATAAACAGTGCGTTTGATGACATGGCTAAAGATGTTGAAACAGGAAAACAAAAACAGATGACGTTTACTAGTTTGCTCGAGCATCTTAAAGCATATGATGAAGATGTTGCCAATTTAGTATTAAGTACGAGAAGAGATCCAATCGCAAGGTTGTTCTTTGCTAACCAGGATACCAAAATCGATAAAGCATTCAATTTAAACAAGAGATACAATTTAGTTACTTTTGCAGAAGTGCCTTTGTATGACATGAATGGAAATGTTATGAAGTTCAATCCAAATCACCAACGCCAAGCGATATTTGCAATCTGTATGTCTAAGGTAACAGGTATCATTAACAGTTTTGCACGTTCTTATCCTGACGAAGATAAGGAAGTAACATTTGATGAATACAAAGTTTGGAAATCTGTTCCAGGAGGAGAAAATGTTGTAATCAATACAGTTATGACTGCTCGCTCACTACGTTGTTTCGTTAACGTCATCAGCCAACAATTCTCAGACATTAATTCAGAAATTTTAAATAACACAGGACAGATTTATGTTGGTTCATTAAAGTCGCAAAAAGAAATTGAGTATGTTCTTGAAGAGATGAAGTTAGAAAATCACAACATTGTGAGAAACGCACTTATCGACAGAACGCAAATTGAAGGTGCAGATGAAAGTAAGAAGTACGTCTTCTTGTTTCAAGACTATAACAACCGAAAATCACTGGCAAAGTTAATCATGCCTAGAACGTTCAAAGAGGCTTTTAAAACGTTAAAAGACAGAAATGATACAAATACACACAAAAATGAAAGTGAAGCCACTGAACACGACGTTTTAAGCCCCAACGAGGATAAATCAATATGGGCTCAATAAGAAAACTATCAATAGCTGTACTTATGTTTTTAGCTGTATTTTCTTCTGTAAATATTGGCCAACAAACATCTGCAGATCCATCGAAAACCGTTTTGCTTAAAACAGATGAAAAAGCAGAAGATGAAAAGAACTCTGAGGAAAAAAATAAAGAATCTGATAAAGAATCAGGTGGAGATAGTACTGGAGGTAGCTGTGATGCTTATGTTAGCGATAAAGAAAAACAACAGTGCTTAAAAGATCGTGAAGCAAGTCTTAAGACTGCAGATTTTTATACACAAGCAATTATGTCGTTAGATCCAACAATCGCTGAAAAAGAAGTGAATGAGGATTATATAAAGAATTTCTCAAACTCATCAGTCACAGCTTTAGCTTACGACATAAGTTTATTTGATCCAGAGACAATCGTTATGGCAATTATCAACCTAGTCATATCATTAATTGAAATGATAGGGTTATTTATCTCGCTTCTTGTTCTGATTATCTATAACGTTGCCAGTTCAACATTTTGGATGGTAATAATAAATACTATCTTCACTCAAGTTGATAATGTACTTTTCAACTGGAGTGATCCAAATTCATACTTTATGAAATTGGTATTTCTATTTGGAATGTTGGCACTAGCAAGAAAGCTAGCTCAGTCAAAGACAAAGATTTTTACGATGAAAGTACTCATCAACTCAATTGTTGAAGTTGTAGTGAGTTGTATGATGGTAGTATTCATTGCTCAATATGGAAGACCAATCATCTTACATGTAGAAAACTTATTAACTACATCAGTTGTGCAAACATTTAGCTTCTCAAGTAGTGACGAGAAGATAGATCCTGAAATCGAGAACAAACGTATTATTTTTGACACTCTACAAAAGCAAGGATTTATTCTTCGTCACTTTGGTGTAGTTGATGAAAGTAGGATCAGTAATATTAACACTGGTGATTATCAAGGAAAAGGTGAAGGAGAGATAATAAAGTACTCCAATGCAGATAGAGTGGCCAATCTACTTAACGATCCTTCAACTGCAAATGCAAAAATGGAAAGACAAGCATTTGGAAGTACAAATATTGCATATAATACTGGACAAACTCTTCAAATACTTGGTTTATCTATAGTATTCGGAGTACATAGATTGCTACTTGGAATTCTCTTTGGTTCAGGAGGGTTGATATTAATAGGGCTAGGGTTAGTGAAAGAAGTCCTGTTGGCGATAAGTGTATATGCATTAGTTATAATGCTTTGGAGACAGAATAAAGGAATTGCTGGTAATTGGTTTGCATCACGCATGCAGTGGTCGATATTGTTCATGCTAGCAAGCATAATATTTAGTATCATGAATTTCTTTATCAATCAATTAGTAATAGAGGTCACCAAATATGGACTTCTATTGATAATTGTTTTAGATATTATATTAGTCATTTTAATGAAGTATCTATGGGATAACAAAGAAGAAATTTGGAAAAAAATAACTGCTGATATTAGTGGTGGTGAAGTGGGTGCACTAGAAGTGGCCAAAATGGTACTCACTGGAGATATTACACCAGGTAATGTTCTAGAAAACAGAACAGACAGACGGAAAAAAGAAAAAGAAGAAAACGATCAATTGAACGATTTTGATGATAAGGATCCTAATAGAAGTAAATCATCATTAAGTAATGAAGACGAAAAGGAATTGGCAGACAAAGATATTGACGATTCTTCTGAAGATATTACTGAAGATGACTTAGATCTGAATGCAGATGCATCTGAGGATGTAGTAAATCCTGATCTAGATGAAGAAGATACTTCTAATGCGAATTCTAACTCAGATACAGAAATAAATACTGAGGAAAGTGAAACCTCTAATGATCAGGATAACGATCAAAGCATCAATGATGAAAATGAGGATATCAAGGAAAAATCTACTGATGAAATGACATCAAGTGATGAAGATAAAACTATGGATGATATAGTAAATGATCTTGATGAACATACAAAACAGAAGAAACAAGAAACTCCTACCTCAGATGATTCAACAGATAAATTATTTGAAGACGATAAGGATCTTAATGAAACAAACGAAAACCATAAGGATAAACAAAAAAATGAGTCATCTGACAACGAATCGATGCAAAGAAAATCGCCTTCACTTGATGGCGATAATCTAAGTGATATTGAACTAGAAATGACCACTAATGATAGATCAGTACAAACTCCTGATATCTCTGATCACAAAGTAAAACAAGACAAAGAAAATGAAATTGATTCATTTATGGATGATCTACTCGTAGGAAAGGATAAAAACAAAGATGAAGAGGATATTTAAACTATTTACAATATCCTTCGTCTTTCTTATTGGATTCACTATGATGTGCTTCCCCTTAGCATTTGTAAAAAGTGGGAGCATCGGAAGTCATGACAGTGATAAAGGAGGGCATACAGGCGATATTGTAGAGACAAATGGAGACTTTGGGTTTGTCTATGCAAAAAATGATGTACCATCCTCCAGAGGCGTTATACAAGGCGTGCATGCAGGAATTGACTTTAATGGTGGCTATGGAACTGATGTGCTAGCTATTTGCGATGCAGTCGTATATAAAGCATCGAATACATGTGATCCAAATGGTGGATACTTGGGCAACTGGTGTCCATTTGATGAAGTTTCAGGTGGTGGGAATTACGTAGTGCTTACATTCAGTTATGAGGGTAAACAATACTATGCACAATACGATCACATGTCTAAAGTATACGTTAAGACTGGTGACAAAGTTAAACGTGGCCAAAAGGTTGGAGCTGAGGGACATTCAGGAAACAGCACAGGAAGTCATTTGCATTTTGAGGTTCATTATGGTGGATTGTATACAGGTTCGTATACTAACTTAATCAATCCAAGAGCATGGTGGGAATAAGAATTGTGCCAGTGACTGGCACAATAGAAAGGAGGGATGAATTTGTATCAAATTCTTCCTAAAAGAAATTATAAATTTAATCCTGAAGGATTGATGAATTTGCTAAAAACGTTTGTAGCAAACAAACGTAAAGGTATTTTGAAAACTATTATGGCAAAACCAAACTATGTTTATATTTATGACTGTGATGAAAAAGGTAAGACTTCCATTTATTTAATTAATAGAAGTAGTAAAAATAATCAAGGTTTGAAACAAAATATAGAGACGTTCTTAGCTGGTCAAGCAGAAGTGTTTGAGGTAGATAAGACTCTACCAGAATATAAACACAAGTCGACCTTGTACTTACCAAACAGAAATAATCAAAGTGGAAAGAGAAAGCTCGCTCAATTTATGAATGAATCAATAAACGCAAGCATACTTTCCTCGCTTACAAAAAATACAAGAATCGTAATCGAGTTTGATGTCTATCGATCGAAAAGTTCAGGAGAACAAAGACCGATAATGCGACAAACCACAGATGTAGAAATTGAACTAATATTAACAGTAGAAGCTAAAACGAAGTATCAAAATGGTGAACTGAATGCTATTGCAAACAATATCAGCTCACTTACTGCAGGAGAACAATATTTCTTCATCGATTACAAAGAGACGTTTAAAGAATCTCGAATCAGTGGAATGGAATTCATGAACTTAATGCAGATCCCTACATTGTTAAAAGCATCTGAAGAAATATTATCAAAGTATTATCATCTTTTCCCAAATCAAAGGACACTCGATGAAAAAGAGTTTTCTAAAGGAGTAAAAATTGGTAAGCTTTCTCATCCCTTACAAACTTCTCGAGACGTTCTTTTAGATTATGTAACAGCTAGAAAGCACGGTTTCATAAGTGGAACAACTGGATCTGGTAAAACATCAGTATTTGAAGAAATTGCTAGAGATATTATTCATGCAAAGCTTGAAGGAAAGAAAACTCCAGGATTTACATTGTTTGATCCTAAGGAGTCTGCAGCTCTTGGTGTAATTGACATTCTTTTGAAGTTTCAGAGTGATGGATATGATATAGATCCACTGTTAGAAAAAATGGTGTATGTAGATATGCAAAATGATGACTATATATTCCCAATATCTTTACTAAACAAGAACACAGATTCTGTCGAAATTCTAGATTTCTTCAAGACTTTATATGGTGATCAAAAAACAATCCAAGTTGACCGTCATATGACAACTGCAATCGAATGTTTACTTAAGGATCCTGAAGAAGAACATTCAATCAGTGATTTAGAGAAAATATTCAGTAAAGACTCAAATTATAGAGAAGTTCTTGCGAGTCGATTACGTTCAAATATTTATGCACAGGATCTTATCGAGTTTTTAACAGATACAAAAATGACGCCTGATATAATCAATCCTATTTACAATCGAGTGAGCTCCTTCAAGAATACTCCTCAGAAAAAACTGATGTTTGGAGTTACAAGTGAACACGGAATGCTTTCTAAAATTCGTACATGGATGGATGAGGGGTATATTATTTTGATGAATATAAAGGGTATGTCCGACTTCGATATTAATGTAATTGTTGGATATTTATCACTTCAGTATTATTTGACGATGTTAAAAAGACCATCCTTCTCGCTCCTACACATGATTTTTGTAGATGAAGCTCATAAAGTACAGCTTCCAATATTCCATACTATAGGTGCAGTAGGTCGTGAACAAGGTTTAGCAATTTGGACAATGACACAATTTGCTGAACAATTTGCACCCGATTATAAAAAGGAATTATTCGGAAACATAAATACGTTCATTTCTATGCGACAAGCTCCCCAGGGAGCTAATGATCTAGCAAATCAAATTCCTGGAGGAACAGTCAAATCAACTGATCTAACTTCATTACCAGATTGTACAGGTTATTTTACAAGTGAAGATAACAAAGCAATTAAAAGTGTTCTAATCAAAGCACAATTGCCTTATCGATACATAAATGGAAAGTTAGTTAATTATCTTGATGAACTTGAAGTACAAGAGAATCAAAACAAAAACAGGAAGTTTGCAAACCAGCTTATGGCACGTGATTGCTTATCAAAATCAGAAGCAGAACGTATTGTATTTAAATCACATTTCGATAGAAAAGAACTAGAAGAATATGAGACGGAATTACTTAGTGAAGGAGATAGTCTCCTCTCTGTCGAGAAAGGAAATATATGGGAAAATTTAGACGATTAAGCTATAACTTCAGACGTACTGTAAGTGGAGGAAATATAAGTCGAATCATTGCAAGGATGAAATACAAAGGTGTGAAAATGTTACCTAAGCAATTTCAACGTCCATTGATTCTATTCTTCGCCTTACTTGGATTATGGGGTTATATTCAATTACTGATACGTATTACGGAAAGTAAGTATTTAATCTTAGTGATCAACTGGATTGCTTCAGGAGTACATATTATCACTAACACAGCTGGAGTAGGAATTACTTCGTTGATCTTTATTATCCTGATTGCATGGGGTGTGTTTCGTTACATTACAGACATATCTGAAGATAAAAAAGGTTCAGCTACACCAGGAGTATATCGAACAATCAACATGTATATCACGCTGATGTATGTTGTTGTTACAGTGCTAGCAATCATACCTTATCTGATACCCTATCTGCAATCGTAAATAGTCATTATTAACTATGCCAAAAAGTGTGCCGAACTCTGTGCCAATTACTGTGCCATTCACTGTCCGACATACGGCACAGTAATTGGCACAGTAATTGACTAAATAATCCCATGAATAAAGGACTTATTAAAAAATACCATAAACAAAAATGATTAAACTAGTTACCTTTTTTCATAAAAAAACAACTCTTACCATATGGACATGGACTATACCCAACCATCTGAGAGCCTTTAACACGATAAAACACTTAATAATACTTACTAAATAAACAGTAAATAAATGAGTAAACATAATACAAATAAATAAGTAAACTAGTTAATACTATTATTATTTGTACCAATGAATGGTACAAATGAAAGGAGGACTATGGGACATAAAACACAACCAAGAATCGATGAAGAAGACATGAAGTTATTGGAACTCATATCAATTTATGGTTTTGTTGACATGTGCTTCATTTTACGGTTTTACAAAACCACCTGCAGACAAGAGACAGTTGAGCGACGAATCACTCAGCTTGCGAAATATCAGTTTCTTGAGGTAAGAAAAATGTTCATACCTCATGATTATGTTGCTTCATCAAAGACAGGTTATAAAACAATTACATTAGGGAAACTTGGCTTGCAGATGATGAATGCTTCAGGATATGCAGTTACTGACTACAGAGCTACACTACGTAACTCTGCAAGTTATAGAGTTTACCATCAAGTACAAGTGGCCACTGTCTGTGAGTCAATGAAGAAACAGTTCAATGAGAGTAAAGAAAGTAAATTTAGAATAGATAGAGTACTAAGTGAAAAAGATTCAATATTACCAAATAGAACAAATCAACCTGATGCGATATTACTATTTGAAAGGAAGGATTCAGATATACCAGGTAAAATTGCAATCTTTGTTGAGATTGAAAGATCTTATGCATCTAAAGATAGAATCAACAGCAAACTTGAAAGTTACTATATTGCGATCCATGATAAATTATACAATCGGCATCTAAAGATCCCCATTGTTGGCCAAAGAGTATTGTTTGTTTCGCAAACGGATCTGCAGAGTGAGACAATTATGGCCAAAGTAGAACAAAGTACTTATATAAAAGATATTGAAGTTTTAGTTGCTAAGTATTCTGATGCATGCGATCACGCATTGAATGAAGTGTACTATGAGCCTTCACTTAGAAAAAAGTTTAAACTACTGCAAAGAATAGATAGGAGTGAAAATTAGAAATGATACGTTCATTTGAAGAATTAAAAAAGATGTATCCAGTCAATCAGCAATACAATTGCTGGGGAGATAAAGTTCCTGAGACTGCACATGAATCAATTGAGGGAATGAGAGAATTCATTGCTTGCTACATAGCTAGTGATGATGTAATAGTTAATGATGATCAGTTTGAGTTCTCACCATATGAATAACTGAAACAAATTGATGTTCATACGTTTCCTTGATAGAATAGAAAAAACGGAAGGAATTTAGAATGAAGAATAAAATAAATGTAAGCAGTCTTGTTAAAGTTAGCATGTGTATGGGGATACTCTTAGGAGGTTTAGCAGGATGTAAATCAGCAATGACTGACGAAGAAAAACTTGATCATTGTGATCAGAAATTACAAGAGAAATATGGACCTAGAGGTGGAGAGCATAAAAAAGAACTACAAGAGTGTATAGATAATCTATAATATCTAAAATGAGAAAAATTGATGTAGAAGTGTTGGTGCTGGAAGATGGGAAAATGCGAAAGCCATCATTTATATTAATTGGTGATCTAAAGTTAAGAATCGACTCTTTCTCAAAACCAAGAAAGAAGTACTATCAAGCCAATTCAAAAGCATGGATTTATTCAGTTAAAGTTGGCCAAAATCAATTCGATTTATACAACGACATAAATACATGCAAATGGTTTGTAGATGGTGATTATCATTTGTTTAGGAATTACTATCCAACACAAGATTTACCTTTCTAGTGTTCAGACTTGCCAAATTGGTAAGTCTTTTTTGATATTTCTATACACAACTTACACAACAAATCACTTGACTTATACACAACATACACACTATAATGAGAGTGTCTTTACAGGAGGTGGTGTTATGCCATATACACCTGGAGAGATGATGAGATTATTGAATCGTAATGGTTTTACTTGCATTCGTGTGAGAGGGTCACATTACAGATTTTATAACAAGTCATCTAAAAGGTCTGTGACAGTTCCAAATCACAGTAAAGACTTAAAAAAAGGTACGGAGCATCAAATTCTTAAAGATGCAGGTTTACTTCATCTAAAGAAGTAGAGCTCCCTACTTTTCATAAAGGAGTGTGAGGACACATGAAAAAATATATTTATCCTGCAATCTTTGAGTTTGCTACTGATGGTATCACTGTTCGTTTCCCTGATCTTCCTGGAGTCATTACTGAAGGTGACACAATTGATCAAGCACATGAGATGGCTGTAGAAGCATTAGGGGAATATATTGAGCTTGCATTGGAAGGTAAAGAACAATTGTATGAACCAACTCATATCAAAGATATTAAATTAACAAGTGATGCAGAGCAAAAAGCATTGATTGCTGTAGACATGAACCAGTGGCTAAAAAAATACAGTCAAGCTTCGATCAGAAAGAACGTCTCTATTCCGATCTGGTTGAATGAAAAAGTACAGGAATATGATGTCAATGTTTCTGCAGTACTTAAAAGTGCCTTAATTGACTACATTGCTAAAATCGAGAAATAAAAGGAAAGAGCAATTAATTCTTTAATGTCATTAAGTTAAGTAATAGAATTGTAAGAGGGATCAATTAATTTTGACCCCTCTTTTTTTCTATTGACTTTTACTACAAAATTTGGGCGC
>NZ_JARXXJ010000023.1:0-31766 GCF_029893935.1 Breznakia sp. PFB1-19 | reverse complement strand
AAATGCGAGTGTAATCAGCTTGAGCGAAGCGACCCAAATACCCCGTCGGAAAGCCATGGGATGGCTTTCTGGGCTCTGCCCCGGGGTAGTTTATTAGATAGAAATAACGCACGGGTGGTGGAATGGCAGACACGCTATCTTGAGGGGGTAGTGGACGTACGTCCGTGAGGGTTCAAGTCCCTTTCCGTGCACCAATAGAAATACTTACACCAATCTGACAAAAAAGAGGGGTGTTTTTTTATTTGTGAACGCCATCTGAATCTTACACTTGTTTAAGTGGATGAATGGATATGAAATTGCCCCATGTTACAATATATACATAAATATATGGAGGTGATTGGTTGAATAAAAAACTAAAAGAAAAAATATCTGAAGCGTTGCCCTCAGTCTTACCAATCACGTTAATCGTACTTTTCCTAAGTATTTTTGTAGTGCCACTATCAACTGATACGGTACTTTTATTTTTGTAGGAGCAGTATTATTAATTGTGGGTATGGGTTTATTTACTTTAGGTGCTGAAATGTCGATGATGCCAATGGGTGAAGCAATTGGTTCAAAATTTACAAAAGCTAAAAAGATATGGATGATTATTCTCTCAACATTTTTGAGGGGATTTCTAATTACCATTGCAGAACCAGATTTAGATGTACTTGCTAGTCAAGTGGCGAGTATTCCAGATGATGTTATCATTTTTACAGTAGCAGCTGGAGTTGGAGTTTTTTTAGTAATTGCGATTTTGCGAATTATCTTTCAAGTTTCATTTTCGAAGCTCGTTATCGGCTTATATATATTTGTGTTTGTATTAGCAATATTTGTCCCAGGTGATTTTTTACCAGTTTCTTTTGATTCGGGAGGAGTAACAACCGGTCCAATCACTGTTCTCTCATCTTTTGGCACATTGGAAAGAGAATCATAATTCCAATAACTATCGCTAAAGTGTGCAAGTTCACAAGATATTCCTTCTTTGGGTAGAGCAATCCAATTATAATGCATACCAATCCCTAAGAAACCTTCAACAGGAACATCGTTTACAGTCACATGAAACTCGATACTGTCAAATCCATTGGTCGACTTTATATTTAAAAAATTCATTACACTAATACCTCCGTAGATAAAGTGTAATGAATTTAGTTGATTCATAAAATTACTTTTTTTCTAAGACTCCTTGACATGGGGTCCACTTTACATTAACCTTCGGGTAGCTTTTTTTATATGTAGATGTTGTAGTTGCAGTAGACTTTTGAGTATTTATTCTTTATAATGGAAACCAGTTATGCCAGTTGCATAATCAGCGCCAGGACAACATAGGTTGTTGACGAGGTCGGTAGTTATCGAAAGTTTCGGCGGGTACTATCGCGGATACGGTGATTCGTTAGAAGTAAAACAAAGACCAATATAATAGGGTTTAAAAATTACTTTGCCACCACAACAAAAGTAGACCTTTTAAAAAAGGCTTTTTTATCGTGGAGGAAAAGTAAATATGTGCGGAATTGTAGGTTATGTTGGAATAAACCCCAAATCAAACCAAGTCCTTTTGGACGGCTTAAAGTCGCTTGAGTATCGTGGATACGACTCAGCGGGAATGGCGAGTATCGTCAATGGAGAAGTGCGTGTAATAAAAACACGCGGTAAAGTGGCAAATCTGGAAAAGAAAATTCAGGATTTGCATGTACCATCAAGTGTATTAGGAATTGCACATACACGTTGGGCAACTCATGGAATCCCAAATCAAAGTAATGCGCACCCACATCATCATGGCAAGGTGACATTAGTTCATAATGGAATCATTGAAAACTATGGGGAACTAAAAGAAGTACTGTTGAAGCAAGGCTATGTCTTTGAAAGTGAAACAGATACAGAAATTGCAGCAGCGTATATTGATTATGTGTATGCAAAAGGCTTAGATAAATTAGCAACATTACAAGAAGCCAATCGAGCATTTCGAGGTTCATTTGCCTTTGGAATTATCTTTTTAGATGAACAAGATACACTGTATGCGATGCGTAGAAATTCACCGCTGATTGTTGCTGTTGGTGAAAACGAGAATTATATCGCAAGCGATGTGCCAGCTATTTTAAAATATACAAAACAGTATATTTTACTTGATCAAGATGAAATTGCAGTACTTCGTAAAGATGAAATTCAAGTGTATACACTAGATTTAGATGTCGTTGATTATGAAATTAAAACAGCAACGATGGATGCAAGTGCAATTGCTAAAGATGGATATGAACACTTTATGTTAAAGGAAATTCATGAAGAACCACGTGTGGTTCGTGAAACCATGTTTAGTTATGTACAAGATGATATTGATCAACTTGTAACATCACTACCTGATTTATCAAAATACCAACAAATTCATATTGTATCTTGTGGTAGTGCAATGTATGCAGGGATGATCGCAAAAAGCTTAATTGAATCGGCTGCGCGTGTTCGTGTCGATGTAGAAATTGCAAGTGAATATCGTTATAAAGATCCAATCTATGATGTAAATACACTTGTACTAGTGGTAAGTCAAAGTGGAGAAACTGCAGATAGTTTAGCAGCTTTATTATTAGCGAAACAACAAGGTGTTGATACGATGGCTATAGTAAATGTGGTAGGAAGTAGTATTGCTCGTGAAGCGAAGTATGTTGCATATACACACGCAGGAGTTGAAATTGCAGTTGCAACGACTAAAGCATATTGTACACAAGTCGCATTATTATCTTTAGTGGCATTAAATCTTACATATGTACATGGTAAAGTAAGTAAAACACAAGCAAATGAAATCATTAAAGAGATTCAACAACTGCCGGATATGCTACAACATATGATTGATGATGTGCAATATGTCAAAGCAGCAAAAATCATTTCTCGCCACAACAATGTATTTTTTATTGGACGTGGCTTAGATTATGCACTTTGCATGGAAGGTAGCTTAAAACTAAAAGAAATTTCATATATTCATAGTGAGGCATATGCAGCAGGAGAATTAAAACACGGAACGATTTCGCTAATTGAAAAAGGAACGCCAGTTGTAGCAATTTGCACAGAAGAGCGTTTATATGAAAAGACAATAAGTAATATCAAAGAAGTAAAAGCTCGTGGAGCCAATGTGATACTAGTTGTGCGTGAAGACTTACAAGTTGCACAAGATTACTATGATTATAAAATTAGTATTCCTAAGGTAAATCGTTTAATTCAAGGGATTGTAGGCGTTGTTCCATTACAGTTATTAAGTTATCAAGTGGCAAACTTACGTGGTTGTGAAATCGACCAACCAAGAAACCTCGCAAAATCAGTAACCGTAGAGTAAAGGTGTTTCACCTTTCTCTTTTTTGTTTTTTGCGTATAATAGAACTATGAGATATGGATTAAAAGTATGTTTAAGTGCAATTATAGCTTTGTGCATCTGGATAGGTGTACTTTTTGGTTGTATCCAAGGATTTGCCCTTAACAGTAGTTTTTATGAAAAACAAGATGCACGACTTGGTATTCACCAACGTATGCATGTTAGTGAAAATGATTATCAAACATCGATGGAAAATCTATTAAGTTACATTCAAGGAAATCGTGAAGATATCTACACTGAAATTACGTATCAAGAAGAAATAAGAGATATGTTTAATGAAAAAGAAGCAAAACATATGGTAGATGTAAAAGACTTATATTTAGATTTTCGCATGGTAGCAATAATTTGTATCATCTTTGCGATATGTTTATTACTGATCGTGTTTATTGAAGCACCAAAAGATTTTATGAGTGTATTTAGCGTTGGGTATTTACGAATGAGTATTATTTTTGTCATATGTTTGGGTGCACTTGGATTATATGCAGCAGTCGATTTCAGTAGTTTTTGGACATCGTTTCATGGCGTGTTCTTCAGTAATGATTTGTGGTTATTAAATCCAACGACTGATTTTATGATTCGCATGTTACCAGAAGCGGTTTTCCAAGCACTTGTTACACGAATTCTTGTGGTGTTTGTTGGAGTCTTTGTTCTAATTGGCATCATTTGTTTCGTGTATTTACTACAAAGAAAGAAAGTTAGCCTAGTATTGTATTCTTAATAAAAGAAGCGTAAAATATTATCAAATATAGATAAAAAGGGGGAAGCGAATATGAATATAAAAATCACCAGAGCAGAAACATTAAAAGCAAAACCTGCGGATGAAGAAAACTTAGGATTTGGCAAGTACTACACAGATCATATGTTTATGATGGATTGGAGTGTAGATGATGGATGGCACAATGCACAAATTGTACCTTATGGACCAATTCCAATGGATCCTGCAAGCATGGTATTGCATTATGCACAAGAAACATTTGAAGGATTGAAAGCCTACCGTAATGGTGATGATATTCTGATCTTCCGTCCAGAAATGAATGCCTTACGTATGCAAAAAAGTAATGAACGTTTATGTATGGCAGAAGTACCTGAAGAAATTTTCGTTGAAGCAGTAGAAGAATTGGTACGTTATGAAAAAGACTGGATTCCTACAAGTGAAGGAACCTCATTATATATTCGTCCATTCTGTTTTGCTACAGAAGCAGCTGTTGGAGTACACCCAGCAACATCATATAAATTCATGGTAATTTTAAGTCCAGTTGGACAATACTACCCTGAAGGTGTAAACCCAGTAAAAATCTTCGTAGAAGATGAATATGTACGCGCGGTTGTTGGTGGTACAGGATTTGCTAAGTGTGGTGGAAACTATGCAGCAAGTATCATTGGACAAGTAAAAGCACAAGATGCAGGATACACACAAGTATTATGGCTTGATGGTGTACACCGTAAATATGTAGAAGAAGTTGGAACGATGAATGTTATGTTTGTGGTAGATGGAGAAATTTTAACACCACCATTAGAAGGAAGTGTATTGCCTGGAATTACTAGAGATTCATGTATTCGTATCCTTCGTGATTGGGGTTACACAGTAAAAGAAACACACATCGATATTAACGATTTGATGGAGTGGACAAAAACAGGAAAACTACAAGAGGCATTTGGAACAGGAACTGCTGCAGTTATTTCACCGATTGGTGAACTTAACTACAAAGGGAATGAACAAATTATCAATAACTTTAAGACTGGACCAATTACACATAAACTGTATGAAACCTTAACAGGGATTCAATGGGGAAATCTTGAAGATCCATATGGATGGGTACGTAAGATTTAATGAAACCAATCATTTTAGCTAGTCAAAGTCCAAGAAGAAAAGAATTGATGGAAAGTGTTGGACTTGAGTTTTCTGTGATTGTAAGTGATAGTCAAGAAACGTTCAACATGGAAATTGATATTCGAGATGCGATTCAAGAAGTAGCAAGTGCAAAAGCATTTGCAGTTGCTAAAGATCATCCAGATAGTATTGTTATTGGCTGTGATACCATTGTATATCAAGATGGAAAAATTTTAGGAAAACCAAAAGATAAAGATGAAGCATTTCGTATGTTGAAATCGTATAGCAATACATCCCATCAAGTGATTAGTGGAGTAGCAATTATCGCAAATGGTCATGTTGAAAGCTTTGCTAGTGTAAGTGAAGTATACTTCTATGAATTAGGTGATCAAGAAATTGAAGATTATATTGAAGCAGAAGCACCGTACGATAAATCAGGAGCTTATGGAATTCAAGAAAAAGCAAAAGCATTTGTGAAATCCATTGATGGAGATTACTTTACCATCATGGGATTGCCAATTGGAGAATTATATCAAAGACTGAAGAAGTATCAGTAGATGCTTCTTTTTTTGTGAGATCCCATTCTATTGCTTCACATTCTATAATGGATTTATGCTATAATTGAAAAAGAAAATGAGGTGTTTATGTTAAATTACTTAACCTTAAGCAATCTGATTGCCGTTTTAAAAATTGTGCTTGATGTCGGTGTTGTATCGATCATCATTTACTATTGTTTGAAAATTGTAAAAAACAACTCAAGAACCGTTCAATTAGTGAAGGGTATTTTGTTTGTGTTGCTTATAAACTGGATTGCGCAAACTTTAGGGTTGCGTACCATTGCCTTTATTACTACACAAGTACTGAACTGGGGAGTGTTGGTGATATTTATTATTTTCCAACCCGAGGTTCGTTCCCTGCTTGAAAAACTTGGAAAGACAACATTTACAAGCATTTCAAGTTTGAATCAATCAGAAAAAGAACGCTTGATTGATGAACTGGTTCGCTCAACAAATGATTTAGCAAACAGTAAGACAGGAGCTTTGATTTGTTTGGAACAAACCAACTCACTTGATGATTATATTGCAACTGGAACAGCACTTGATGCAGATGTAAGTGATGAGCTATTAGGAACGATTTTCTGGGAAGGAACACCATTACATGATGGAGCGGTTATAATTCGTGGGAATCGAATTGCATGTGCAAGTGCATTCTTTCCACCGACGACTCGTGAATTCCCGCGTCAATATGGAGCACGTCATAGAGCAGCCGTTGGAATTAGTGAAGTAACCGACAGTATAACAATTGTTGTATCTGAAGAAACTGGAAATGTATCGATTGCTAAAGAAGGCGTTTTGACGCAAGTAAATGCAGTAAACTTACGTGCAACTCTTGTTAGAGCCTTGCAAGCAAGTGATCCGGTGGTGAGTACAACAACTAGTGAAACACAACAAGCACCTGCATCATCTGCACAAGATGTACCAATAAAAGAAGTGAAACCTTTGATTAAAAAGAGATCACGGAAAAAAGATGCAAAAATTGAAGCAGAAGCAATTGTAGTTCAACCGAGCACACCTTTAAAGGAAAATACAAAAGAAGGTAAGGCGAAAGGAGGAAAGACAAATGCGAAAAAATAGAACACGGAAAACGGAAATTCCAAAGCCAATCGTAAAAAGTACAACTTCGTTTAAGAACACGTACTCAAAAGCTGAACAAGTCGTGTTGCGTTTGTTTGGAATCGTTTCGAAATGGGTGGATCGCATCCTCTTTAGTCAACGGTATGCAAAAGTGATTGCAGTAGCCATTGCCGCATTACTATTTGCAGTTGTCTCACAAGATATTGAAGGAAATATCTTTACCAATCAAATTCGTTCTGCAACGGATGTAAAAGATATTCCAGTAGTAACCAATATCTCTTCATCAGAATATGAAGTAATTGACTTACCAGAAACAGTTACAGTAACTATCACTGGTGATGCTGGTGATGTACAATACGCAAGTCAAAGAAAAGATAATTATCAAGTTATGGCAAACTTGAGTGATAAAGGAGTTGGGACATACGAAGTAGAACTGGTTCCACTAAATTTCTCAGATAAGGTTGATGTAAGCGTCAACCCATCGGTTGCTTTAGTTACGGTACGTAAAAAAGTCAGTCGTAGTTTCTCGCTTGGTTATGATTTTGTAAATATGAACCAAATGGATGATATTTATAGTTTATCTGAACCAGTGTTTGATCAAAACGAAGTTATCATTCGTGCCAGTGATGAACGTATGCAAGAAATCGCATATGTGAAGGCATTAATTGATGTTGCAGATAAAAAGGCAGACTTTAGACAAGATGCCCAAATTGTTGCATACAATGCAAATGGAGATCGACTAGCTGTGGATATCTTACCTGCAACAGTTGGAGTTGAAGTAGCTGTAAGCTCACCACATAAAGTTGTGCCAATAAAACTAGACTTTACTGGTGAACTGCCAGAAGATGTCGCAATTTCAAGTTTTGAACTTGATCAAGAAGAAGTAACCATCTATGGTTCAACTAAAGTCTTGGATAATTTAAATGAATTATCTGTAAGTATTCCATTAAACAATGTAACCAAAGATATGAGCACAAAAACGGTAACAGTTCCAGTAAAACTACCAAATGGAACTGCAGTTAAAGGGGACACATTGACACTAAGTGTGAAAGTTAACTTTGGAAAAGGGAAAACTAAAACGTTTGATGATGTACCCGTCCGTTTTACAAACTTAAAAGATGAGTTAAGCGTACTTAATGGAGATACGTTGAAACAACAAGTGACCGTAAGTGGTTTGGAAAGTGTAATTGATAAACTAAAAGCAGAGGATATTTATCTAGTTGCAGATTTACAAGAATGTGAAGCACCTGGAACGTATACAATCCGCTTGCAGTTAAAAAACACAAACAACAAATTACGTTATAAATTAGAAAATGAAGAAATAGAATTACAGATTCAGTGAGGAGAAGAGTATTATGGGTAAATATTTTGGAACAGATGGTGTCCGCGGGAAGGCAAATGAAAAACTAACATTAGATATGGCTGTGAAAATCGGTCAATACTTGGGACATTATTTTTCAAAGAACAAGAAAGCAAAAATTATCATTGGAAAAGACACGCGTTTATCTAGTGACATGTTTGAACTAGCAATTAGTGCTGGTGCAATCAGTACAGGGGCAAATGTATATGCAGTTGGTGTATGTCCAACACCATGTATTTCTTACTTAGTAAAACAAGAACACTTCGATTGTGGGGTTATGATTAGTGCTTCGCACAACCCATTCTATGATAATGGAATTAAATTATTTAACTTTGAAGGAAAGAAGATGGATCCAAACTTGGAAGCAAGCATTGAAGATTTCATGGATGGTAAAATCAGTATTGAACCAGCTAAAGGTGATGATATTGGAAAATCTGTTGACTTTGCACGTGGATTAGCAATTTATGAAAGTTACTTAAAAAATACAATCAATCACATTGATGCAACTGGATTAAATGTTGCACTTGATTTAGCAAATGGTAGTGCGACAAGTACAGCTGTTGATTTATTTACTGACTTAGGAATGAATGTGAAAGTTATTCACTCTATGCCAAATGGAACGAATATTAATAAC
Organism: Breznakia sp. PFB1-19; assembly: GCF_029893935.1. Taxonomy (NCBI): domain Bacteria; kingdom Bacillati; phylum Bacillota; class Erysipelotrichia; order Erysipelotrichales; family Erysipelotrichaceae; genus Breznakia; species Breznakia sp. PFB1-19. Next base: position 22,973 of record NZ_JARXXJ010000023.1, on the reverse strand, counting down.
CACTGTGGTTCAACACATCCTGAAGACTTACAAAAATTGATGAAATCAGGAAAGTATGATGTTGGATTTGCATTTGATGGGGATGCAGACCGGTTGATTGCTGTTGATGAAGATGGAAATCTTTTCGATGGAGACTACATTTTATATACAACAAGTAAATATTTAAGTGATAAAAATCGCTTAAATGACAATGTTGTAGTCACAACAGTAATGGCAAACTTAGGATTATATAAAGCACTAGATGAACTTGGAATAACTTATGTACAAACACCAGTTGGTGATAAATACGTAACTGAAGAAATGGAAAAACATGATTATTCTCTTGGTGGAGAACAATCAGGACACATTATTTTTAGAGAACATGCAGTGACTGGAGATGGGCTTCTTAGTGCACTAATGTTAGTGGAAATGATGACATCAACAAAGAAATCATTAAAAGAACTTGGTGAAGAATTGTTTATTTACCCACAATTATTAATCAATGTTGAAGTACAAGATAAAGAAGCTGCATTAAAAGATGAAGGCTTACTTGCACAAGTTGATGAAGTTGCAAAAGAACTTGGTGATGAAGGTCGTATTCTTGTAAGACCAAGTGGTACAGAACCACTTGTACGTGTTATGGTTGAAGCAAAAACGGATGCACTTTGCGAAAAATACGTTACACAAGTTGTTGAATATATAAAAGAACAAGGACTATAAGCTGCTCAGGCAGTAAAGTCCTTTTTTCTATCACATAATTTTGTTACAATAGAGGAAGAAGAGGTACAAACTATGAAAAAAGTTATATGTGTCGTAGAAGATGAAAAAGATTTAAATGAACTTGTAAAGCGTTATCTAGAAAAAGAGGGATACGAAGTACGTTCATATTTGACTTATAATGAAGCATATGAGCATATCAATGATGAAGATGTGCATTTATGGATTTTAGATATCATGTTAGATAACAAGAGCGGCTTTGATCTAATTGAAGAAATACGTTCACAAGGTAGTGAAATACCAGTTATTTTTATGAGTGCGCGTGATAAAGAATTTGACCGAATCATCGGTTTAGAAAAAGGTAGTGATGACTACATCACAAAACCATTCTCGCCAAAAGAATTGGTATTGCGTGTGAATAACTTGATGAAGCGTGCATACAAAGAAAGCAACCGTATTCAAATTGATGGATATGAGCTTGATGAAGTGCAACGCAAAGTCTTTGAAGGAAACGAAGAAATTGATCTAACAACGAAAGAGTTTGACTTGCTGATGATGTTTATTCGCAACAAAGGAATTGCCTTCTCACGTGAGATGATCTTAGAGAATGTCTGGGAAGATAACTACTTTGGTAGTGATCGAGTTGTAGATGATACATTACGTCGTTTACGTAAGAAATTACCGAACTTGAATATCCATACGATTTATGGATTTGGGTATCGATTAGGATAATGGAAGTAAATAACCGATTGTGGGTAAAACGACTTTCTTTGTCGCAACAATTGATTGTATTGATTGTTTGCTTCGTGTCGTTTTTTGCTGTGTTCTTCTTTATTTTTGTCAATTCCAATGTAAATAACTACACGGAAGAACAAATGTTTACCCAACTAAGTGAAACACAAGACAATTTAAGCTATATTTATCATTCAGTGGATGTCGACACAACACAACTTGCACAAAATGATAATCGTATGATTGATAGCTACTTTTTTAAGCGCGATAGCGAAGGTATCTATCGTGTAGAGTATCATGCAGATGGCCTAAAAGATGATAAACAAATCTATGCAGATGTTTATAACAATCTGCTTGTTCAAGATGCCATTCAAAAAGGACCACTTGGTGTTTTTTATGAAGATGAAAGCATTGCACGAGTATGTCCAGGAAATAAATATACATATTACAGTATTCGCATGCTTGAAGATGATGTAGTGCTCGTTTCGTTATTAAACAATGCATATATTAATGAATTTAAAAGTACATTTGTTGAAAATGTTATTGATATTACCGTTTTTGTGGTAGGTTTATTCTTTGTGATTATGATGTTATGGGTTGGAAATATTATTCGTCCATTACATATTATCAAAAACTATATTGATCGTATTCGTGTTGGAAAAGAAGCGACGATGAAAATCAATCGTAAGGATGAAATTGGTGAGGTTGCTGAGGCACTTGTCACCATGCAAGAAGAACTCAATAAACAAGAAAAAACAAAAGAAGAAATGATTCACAATATTTCGCATGATTTAAAAACACCGATTGCAACCATTAAGTCTTATGGGGAAAGTATCAAGGATGGAATTTATCCATATGATACATTGGAGAAAAGTGTAGATGTTATTATCGACAATGCCAATCGTTTGGAAAAAAAGGTTCGAAGTTTACTCTTTATGAACCGTGTAGAATATATCTTAAGCCAAGATAGTGATGAAATTGTCACTGACATGCGTGATGTCGTGGATACTGTGGTCTTGAATACCAAAGTTATCCGTCCAGAAATTGAAATTGAAAAGAATACCATGTCATCGCTCTTTAGAGGGAATGAAGAAGCTTGGCGTGTATGTGTAGAAAACTTATTAGAAAATGCCTTGCGTTATGCAAAGACACAAATCGTTATTACCTTAGATGAGGAGCAATTGTGTATTTATAACGATGGGGAACAAATACCAGAAGAGATTTTACCTACATTATTTAAACCATATGAAAAAGGTCGGGATGGACAATTTGGACTAGGTTTGAGTATTGTTAGTAAAGTTGTGCATTCAGCAAACTATAAAGTAGTTGCCGAAAATGTCGAAACTGGTGGAGTAATATTTAAAATTATTAAAGAATAAATAGCGAAGGGAGAGAGTTTATGGACAACAATAAAGTAACAATTGAGGAACTACAAGCCCTCATACAAAGTAAAGATGTACGTCGTATCCGTGAACTCTTCGATGAATATAATATTGTCGATATGAGTGATCTTGTCGAACAATTACAAATTGAAGATGTATTATTTGTATTTAAAATGTTAAAGAAAAATGTAACTGCTGAGATTTTTTCTTATCTAACATATGATAAACAGGAAGAACTGATTGAAGCATTTACTGGTCCGGAAATTCAAAGTATGTTAGATAACTTATATAGTGATGACATCGTTGACTTTATGGAAGAGATGCCTGCAAATGTTGTAAAACGGGTATTGCAAAATGCAAAACCAAATCAACGTGCAGAAATTAATAAGTTATTAAACTATCGTGAGGATTCATGTGGTTCTATTATGAATACAAATTACATTACCTTAAAACGTTATGAAAGTGTGTTGGAATCCATTCAACGTTTACGTAAATTAAAAAACATTGATCGTGCCTTAGGATATGCGTATATTACAGATAGTAAGCGTCAACTGATTGGTTCGCTTTCTTTAAAGCAATTGCTATATGCGGAAGATAATGAACTGATTGAAGATATTATGGATACCGATTTGATTGTAGTCAAAACCGATGATGATCAAGAAAAAGCAGCACAATTGATTCGTAAATATGATATTTCAACAATACCTGTAGTAAATGATGAAGGAAAAATCGCTGGTGCGATTACATATGATGATATCTTGGACGTTATGGAAGAAGAAACAACCGAAGATATTCATAAGATGTCTGCGATTACACCAACAGATAAACCATATTTAGAAACTGGTGTTTTTGCCATGTACAAACACCGTATTGTTTGGTTGCTAGTATTGATGATTGGGGCAACATTCACTGGGAATATTTTATTAATATTTGAAGATCACTTAAAAACGGTTGCTTATCTTTCTGTATTTATTCCGATGTTGATGGATGCTGCAGGAAATGCAGGAAATCAAAGTAGTACGATGATTACTCGAGCATTAGCCTTGGGCGAAGTGCATTTAACGGATATGCTTAAGATATGGTTTAAAGAGGTTCGTGTAGCGTTCCTTTGTGGTCTAACGATGGGAATTGTGAATTTCTTCCGTGTCATTATATTTATGGGGATGGTAGATGTGCAAACATCCATTGTCGTATCCGTAACTGTAATGTGTACAGTTATGGTGGCAAAGCTCATTGGATGTACACTGCCAATGGTTGCCGAAAAACTTGGCTTTGACCCAGCAGTTATGGCAGGACCATTAATTACGACATTAGTTGATGTTGTTGCATTGTTAATTTACTTAGGTCTTGCTAGTGTTTTCCTGCTGTAAGACAAGAAGGAGGAACATATGTTTAAAGATGATAACCTACACCAAGCAATGCTTGAGTTTCTAGGAAAAAAAGAAAATGAAATGATTACCTCAGATGAGTTAGAGAAAATAGATATATTATCTTTACGTAATAAAGATATTGAATTTATTGATGGATTAGAAGACTGTATCAACTTAGAAGTGTTAGATTTAACTGGAAATCGAATTGAACACATTCATCCATTAGAAAAATTAACCAAGCTAACGAAACTTCGTTTATCAAGAAATGCATTGCAAAGCATTGAACCATTAAAAGACTTACAACGTTTATCCAATTTGGATATTTCGCATAATGAAGTATTCCCGCTAGATTTACGTCGTCTAAAAGACTTAGATAATCTAGAAGTACTTAATATTAACAGTACAAATGTTTCACATATTGATAAACTTGATAAGCTTGATAAACTACGTGAACTACATGGTGGTGTACGTAGTGATAACTTTGATTTATCTGTGTATTCAGAATTAAAAAACTTAGAAGAATTACATTTACCAAAAATGTGGCTATATGATATTTGTAAGTTACAAGGATTAAGAAAACTACGTGTACTGGATATTTCAGGTAACTTATTTCATGATATTTCTGTCCTTGAGGATTTTGATAGTCTAGAAGAATTAAATCTTTCTAATAATAAATATTTACATGATATTTCGTTATTGGCGAAAAGTAAGAATTTAAAAAGTTTACAGTTAAATAACTGTAAACTTATGAATATTGATGCTTTAGAAGGACTTACAAAACTAGAGAATCTAAACTTGGAATATTGTGAGATTAAAGATTTAAGTCCAATTCGGAATCTAACAAATTTGGTGCGTTTGGATTTAGGAAAAAATAGAATTACTGATATCACCATTCTAGAGAACTTACGTAAGATAGAAAATCTAACAATTGATCATACATATTTAACGGACTTAAGTTTCTTAAAAGACTTTGATTGTATTCATGAATTAGACTTCCACAACAACATGATTTTGGATATTACTCCATTAGCTGAATGTACGCATTTACGTGTACTAGATGCATCAAATAACTGGTTTAGTGATCTAACTCCTGTAAAAGATTTAGTAGAGCTACAAGCGCTTAAAATCGCCAACAACAAAGTAGAATCACTTGAACCATTAAAGAACTTAACGGAACTACGAATTTTGGATATCTACAATAATGTAGTAGAAGATTTAACACCAGTACAAAATATGATGAAACTGATTCGCTTACGTGCAGATCATAACTCAATTATGGATCTTGCTCCAATTCAAAACCTGACGAATCTTGTAAGTTTGACGCTTAAAGCGAACTATATTACAGATTTAGAACCATTAATTGGTATGAATAAGTTATATGAATTACGACTTGATTCAAATCCACTTGAAAATATGGAACAACTTGAGAAGATGCAGTACTATGAAAAATTTACGTACTAGAAAAGGAATGTAGGATGAAACATGTAATTATGCTTAAAGACATGAAAACAAAAGAAGATCGTGCTCGTGTCACAGAAGATTTAAATGATTTGGGTATTGAACATAGTTTTGATGTCGAACAAAAAACATTAGCGATTAATGACCGTGGTGATGCGGTTCGTAATGCAACTAGAATTTTAAGTGAAAATGGGTTCTTGACTTACTAAGTCAGAACCTTTTTTGAATAAATGATGAAATATTGTTGCTGATTTATTTGGTTGAAAAAAGGAGAACTGCTGCTCTCCTTTTACATTACTATTCTGCATCAAATTCGTTTCTAATAGCTACATACATTTTCCTTAGATCTTTGAATAGATGTACATTTACTTCTCTAGGATAAAAATGCGGTCTATCATATAAGATTTGAAGGTATTCATTTATATCTTCTACTTTTGCTATTTCAAATACGTAACAAATATCATCATTTTCGTAATATTCATCTAGGTATTTTACTTCAACATTCGTTTCATATCCATTGTCTTTGACATTGAAAACGATATTACTTTGATTATCTTTAAATTGAATTGCAGCTTTTTCTTTAATAACGATTTTATCTTCAGCTAAGGTTTCAGAAATTAAATCTAATTTCACATCACCTAAAGTTGTAGATGTATGTATCTTAATTGGAAATTGCTCATACTTTTCGGTAATTACTCGTCCAAAGTAATATACGATTGCTGCAAGTAGTGCAAATAAGTTGTAACTTGCCCAGAAAATAATAATAAGTGGTCCGGTCGATTTATATAATATTACTTGTCGTATACAAATAAAGATTGTAATTACAGATAGGATTGCAAGAATAATGTGTGGTAAAGCTAGAATAAAACGTGAGTTACGCCCTGAGGCTTTCGTTTTATTAGTGACCACAAATTTCTTTTGTGGAATCATTAAAGTTCCCTTAATAATTGAACCCATCAAATATGGAAATTGGATAGTATCTTGTCGATCACTTAAAACGGCACTTATTGTCCCATTCGACATTTTTTTCAATCCATAATTATAAATAATAAAATATGGTAACCACATAATCATTAGACTTTCAAAAGTTGTATCAGCTACATGAATTCCAAATAATCCGTATAAGATTGGACAAAGGATAAACACTAGCCTTCTTACAAAAGTCCACCAGTAACTATATGCTAAGAAGAAATTCCATTTTTGTTTGAGTGACATTTTCCCAAACCAGAATTTCTTAGTCATGATACCTTGTGCTGCTCCACGACTCCAGCGCTTACGTTGCTTAATGAAGTCATCAACAGTATCCGGTGATAATCCATGAGCTAGTTCCTTTGGAACTGCTATAGATCGATATCCCTTTCCTAAAATATCAATGCTTGTTGCAAAATCTTCAGTAATTGAATGTGTTGCAAAGCCTCCTACCTCTTCTAATATTTCTCGATCAAAGACTGTATTCGAACCAGCAAATGCAGAAGATTCTGTATTAATTCTAGCTACGTTTACAGAGTGATAGAAATACTCCTGTTCATTAGGTTGTGTGTCTTCAGAATACAAGTTTGTTTGTAAAACATCTGCATTATAAAATGCTTGTTTTGTTTGCACATAACCTAATTTCTTTCCTTTATATTTTTCATCAGCTGTTCTTAATCGCCACTTATTAGTATTTTTATCTTTGATCATCTTATCTTGAAAAAAGTATGGTACTGTTTCAATTAAGAAGTCTGATGTAGGAATCATATCTGCATCAAAGATTGCAATTAATGGTGAATGAGTCTTAGGTAATGCATAATTTAAATTACCTGCCTTTGCATGTTTATTTCCATCAAAACCAAAATATCCAACTTGCATATCTTTTGCAAGTTGGGCAACCTCAGCTCGATTGCCATCATCACATAAATATATATGTACTTTTGATTTGTCTGGATATTTTAAATGCTTGCATCCATTCAATGTTTTATATAACAAATCCAGCGATTCGTTATGAGTCGCAATCATAAAATCCACATCAGGATACATATCCTCAGGGATTTCGGGCATCTCTGGTATTTTTACATTATGCACGTTAAGCATATGTGTAAAAGTTTCAACTACAGTAATTGCCTCTGAAAACCATAGTATAATTCCAAGTACTACTGATACGATTCCAAACTTAAATGGAATCGTGAAGATTAATCTCCAACTGATATAAACAAACGCTAGAATAAATACTACATACATAGTTACTTTTCTATTAATTAGCGTTTCCGTCACGTCTTTTTTATCTTTTTTTCTATTCATTAGAAAACTTTCCCCTTTATTATTATTTTAGATGAAAAAAAGTATCTAATTCAGTATTGCTGTTTCCATGTAACAGGTAATACTGAATTCTATCCTGAATTGATGATTCTGCAATTGAATCTCTATTCTGTAATTCAGTTAACTGATTCTCATTATCAAATATACACACACTTGATACCACTGGTATCTTTTTTGAAGCTTCATACAGAAGTTTTTCATATCCTGTCATTGGTAAATTAGCGGTCTTTAAAATATAACTGTTTAAATAATTCAAACTCATTATACTTGGTGCATTATCTTTCATTTCTTCAAAATCGATATAATTTGACCACATAAAATAGAATGTTTTAAAAGATGCGAGGTTTTTATCTAAACCACTATCTTTTGCCCAATTGTCTTTATACTGTTCAATTACTGTATTTTCTACAGCGGGTAAGTGATCTCCATACCCGATGACAATAGTTGGCCTTTCTCTATTTTTTAAAGTATTAATAAATTCTTCTAATTGTTTATCACTTTCATTCATTAGTGATAAATATTGATTCGTTTCTGCTGAATTAGCTACATCTTCAACAGTAATGGTATTTTCGTAGTCTTTTGCTTCATAACCACCATGAGTTTGAATGGTTATGTTATAGATGAACTGAGGTTGGTCACTCTTGGCTTCATCAAGAATTTTTAATGTTTCATTGTACATAGCTCTATCAGAAGTGTAATAACGAACCATATCATTTTCCATTTCATCCTTTGTAATAAACGTATCAAAACCTAATTTAGGTAATGCTTCATTTCTTGACCATGCATCTTTAGTTCCTGTATGCATTGCTGTTGCAGTGTAACCCAATTCTTTTAATGTTGATACTAAACTTGGTGTATCCTTCGTAGTGCTATAAACAAATGGTGAGGGATGTAATCCGTAGACACTATTTGTGCCAGTGAACACTTGATATTCACTAAATGATGTTCCTCCTCCAAAACTTGATACAACCAAGTCATTATAAATCCCATTGTCAGCATCTTTTAAACTTTCAATGAAAGGCATTACTTCTTTGTCTGTTTCGATATAACCGTTTTCAGATAAGTTTGACCAACTTTCACCCATGATTAAGACAATGTCTGGTTTTAATCCTTCATACTTACTTGAATCAGAAGTATACTTGCTAATATCTTCTAAAATTGAATCAACAGAGTAATTGGTTGGCGCTTGTGTAACCGTAGATTCATAGTTAGCTAAAAAATTAACCAATTGCCCATTTTCTTTTACTGACACGGATTGATCCCAATAAAATGGCTCATATCCTAACTCATTAAATAACGTTCCTGAGAAAGTTAAATATGGTATGCATAAACAAACTACTAAAATACTAATTCTAATTGTTGCATTTGATAATTTGTTTTTTATTTTTCCATCAAAAGGTATTGCTAGAATCATAAATCCAACAACTATTAACACACTCGTTATTGTTGTTCTATTAAGCTTAAATGTATATCCACCAATTACATCAAGAGCCGTATCACCACCGTATATATCTCCATATACAAGTGGCGTTCCTCTAAGTGTTAAAGTGTAATAACTAATTAATGAAAAGATTAAAACGATTCCTCCAACAATTATAATTGTTAGATGAAATCTTCCAGTTATTGCATATACAACTCCACACACAAGTGCAATCAATAAAACCGGAAGTAATAATGCTCCAATGTTATTTTGAATAATATAACTTAGATCAGATCCACCAGCATATTCTATAACATAATAAAATACTAGTGATGCCAAAACTGACAAAATCAAATATGTGATTTTACTAGTGAATATTTTGTTGGATGGATTTTTAAAATATAATAAACTACATATTAATGCTGCGAATGCAATAAATGTCGGACTTGCTAGAAATCCTTGTGTAAAATCAAAGTACAATGTACAAACACACAGTACAATCGATAGTGCTAACTGAATGTTTTTTCTAGATAAATAGCTACTTTTCTTATTATCTTTTTCATTTGTATTTGCACTATTTTTTTCATCTTTCTTTTTATCTTGCAATGATAATTTCCTCCTCCTTCTAATCGAAATGGTATGTTTAAAAAACGAAAACCGCTCGATACGGACATAAAACACACATAATAAATTGTAACATAATGTGCTTACTAATAAAATATTTTTAGTATGTCTTTAAGAGTGTCAAGGGTGTGAATTCAACCAATGTATTTGTAAATCGTATAGTTCGTTTATAAAGGTGTTATAAAGCATGCAGAACTTAGCATTTTGACATGCTTTTTTGAGCATGATAGTTGTGATAAATGTGCCATGCCTTTATAAAATTAAAGGAAGTCTTTAGAAGAACTTCCTGATACATTTATAGTAGTTACGTTACAATAAAAAATATAAACAACTTCTTTGTAAATATGAAATTTTCAAATCAAATGAAATGATGAAACTTTATTTTGGATTGCAAATATCATTTCATTAAGTGAGAATCCAATAAATTTTTGCTACTTTTTTAATCTCTTTTTACTATTTTATACATCAAAGCATTAAAAAAGCCCTTAAATAAGGGCTTATATGACTTATGGAGCGAGCGAGGAGAATCGAACTCCCGTATCGACCTTGGCAAGGTCGTGTTCTACCATTAAACTACGCTCGCACTTGGTTATTTTAAAATGGCGGAGTAGGAGAGATTTGAACTCTCGCGCCAGTTTCCCGACCTATACCCTTAGCAGGGGCACCTCTTCAGCCACTTGAGTACTACTCCACAGTTATTCTCGTGACAACGCTCATTAATATTATCATATTCGACAGTCTTTGACAAGCACCTAAAAGTTAAAAGTTTTGTGCTAAATGTGAAAAAATGGATAGTTAAATGTTGATTTATACGTCTTGTTTTGCTTATTACTAATCCCTGGATAAAATGTTTTTATGTTGAGGGTTTTCGTATAGTAAAAGATGAAGAACTTGAACAATTAGAAATCTTTTTAAAGAAAAATGATATTGAAGCAAATATTGAAAGTTTTGCTAGGGGTGTGAGTGTATTCAACTTAGATCAACATTCAAAGAGAACATAATACGATTCAATTTACATATCCAATTGAAGCAATGATTGTATTTATGATTGTGATTGGCATCGTGTCAATTGCATTGCCACTCTATCAATATAAGAAGATAGAAAAGCAAAGTTTGGTAGAAAGACTCACGAAATAAAAAAAGAACATGAGCATCTCAATATACATTGTTCGGGTATTCACGTACTATAAGTATGTAAATACCCGTTGGGGTATAGGAGGTGCTTATGTTTTTTTCGAAAGTAAAGTCAATTAGTACAAGTGAATTGGCAACAAAAATACAAGAACAAAAAGATATCGAAATTATCGATGTCAGAGAAAAGGATGAATTTAAAGGTGGTCATATTAAGGAGGCTAAAAATATTCCTTTATCAAACTTCGATGTAAATAAAATCAAGAAACAACCACTCTATGTAATCTGTCAATCTGGTATGCGTAGCAAACAAGCATACAAACATTTAAGTAATCTAGGGTATGATGTCACCAATGTAAGTGGTGGAATGAATGCGTGGAAAGGCAAGGTGGTATAAGGTATGAAGTGTGATGCAAAAATTGTCAATCGAATTAAGCGAAGTGAAGGGCAACTTCATGGTATATTGAAGATGTTAGAAGAAGAAAAAGATTGTAAAGATATTGTGAATCAGTTAAGTGCAGTTCGCTCAAGTGTAGATCGTATCATCGCATTGATTGTTGTGAATAATTTGAAACAACTTTCTGATACAAGTGCAAGTGAGAGCGCAATCGAAGAAGCAGTCGAATTGTTAATGAAATCAAGATAGGGGAAACTTATGAAAATACTAATTGTAGGAGGAGTTGCAGGTGGAGCATCTGCAGCAGCAAGATTAAGAAGATTATCGATGGATGATGAAATCATTCTATTTGAGAAAGATGAATATATTTCATTTGCCAATTGTGGACTACCATATTATATTGGTGGCGTGATTGAAGAACGTGATAAGTTATTAGTCCAAACGGTAGAAGGAATGACAAAACGATTCAACTTGGATATTCGAAATTTCCAGGAAGTGATGTCAATTCATCCTGATACAAAAACTGTGGATGTATACAATCATCAAACAAATGCATCTTATACAGAGAGCTATGATAAATTAATTTTATCGCCAGGAGCAAATCCAATTTGGCCAAATGTACCAGGTATTGATGAAGCAAAAAATGTTATGAAGTTACGAAATGTACCGGATACAGATCGTATCAAAGAAATGCTAACGCATAATCCTAAAAAAGCAGTTGTAATTGGTGCTGGATTTATTGGGATTGAGATGGCAGAAAACTTACGTCATTTAGGTTTGGATGTAACACTTGTTGATTTAGCAAATCAAATACTTACACCTTTTGATCCAGAAATGGCAGTAGTTTTGCAAAATGAAGTAAGTCGTAATGGCGTGCACTTGCATTTAGGTGTAGGTTTAGAAGGCTTTGAAAATGAAGGCAAGACAGTATTACTTAGTGATGGAAGTAAATTGGAAGCTGATCTTACCATTCTAGCAATTGGAGTATCTCCAGCTTCTAAACTTGCAAAAGAAGCAGGTTTAACGTTAGGACTAAAAAATGGAATCGTAGTAAATGAACAACTACAAACATCAAATCCAGATATTTATGCGATTGGTGATGTGATTCAAGTAAATCATTTGGTATCCAAGACACCAACGTATATTCCATTAGCTTGGCCAGCAAATCGTCAAGGTAGATTGGTTGCAGATCATATTCATGGAATTGAGATTAACTATCAAGGAACACTAGGTTCGAGTGTGGCAAAAGTGTTTGATATGGTTGGTGCATCAACTGGATTAAATGAATTTATGGCTAAAAAACTTGGTTACGATGTAGCAACAACGATTGTGCATCGTGCAAATCATGCAAGTTATTATCCAGGTGCAAAAAATTTAACTTTAAAACTTGTATATGATAAGCAAACACTAGATATACTTGGTGCACAAGGTGTTGGGTATGAAGGTACAGAAAAACGAATTGATGTACTTGCTACTGCGATTATTGGAAAGTTGAAAGTAACAGATCTACCAAGATTAGAATTATGTTATGCTCCACCTTTTTCAAGTGCGAAAGATCCAGTCAATATACTTGGATATGCAGCAAGTCATTCAATTAATGGTTTATATCAAACCATTAGTTGCCAGCAATTAAATGAACGCATCGATGATTATTTTATCTTAGATGTGCGTACACCTACAGAATTTGTTGGTGGACATATTAAAGGTGCAATTAATGTTGAACTTGATAGTTTACGTAATCAAATCGATAAACTACCAACGAAAAAAGATACAGCGATTGTTGTGTACTGTCAAATTGGACAAAGAGCACACTATGCATTAAGTTTATTACATCAACTTGGGTATACGAATCTATACAATTTAAGTGGTGGATATACGACTTTTTGCGAAATACAGAAAGCAAATTTATAGTTGTAGAGAAGATGTCCGTTTGAATAAATGTACATCTTTTTACGTCCAAAGCAAAACAGTTGCCTAAAGTGAACTTTGCATCTATGATGTCATAAAGGAAGTGATATTAATGGAAAGAAAAGTTAAAAAATTAGTACAAGGATTTCATGCAGTAGATGGAGCAGGTGTACACTTAGTTCGTGTCTTGGGAAATACGACAGTAAAGGATTTTGATCCCTTTTTAATGTTGGATTCGTTTGATTCTCATAACCCAAATGATTACATGAAAGGATTCCCATTTCACCCACACCGTGGGATTGAAACTGTTACTTATTTAATTCATGGAGAAATGGAACACTCAGATTCTCTAGGAAATAAAGGAGTGATTCATGATGGAGAAAGTCAATGGATGAATGCGGGCAGTGGGATTATGCACCAAGAAATGCCAAGTCCAGTTGATCAAATTCTTGGATTGCAGTTATGGATTAACCTTCCTAAAAAAGATAAAATGAGTCAACCTACGTATCGTGATATTACACAAAAAGATATCAAGGTTGTCAAAAAGGATGGTGCAACTGTACGTGTTGTTTCAGGGAATTATGATGGTGTTCAAGGAGTTGAACCAAAGTATGTAGATGCTCAAATTTTTGATGTCGATTTGAAAGCAAATGCAAGTATCGAGATCTCAACACGCCCAGAAGATAATGTATTTATCTTTACGATTGTTAATGGAGTTGTCATTGATGGTTCAAATATAGCTGCTAAAACTGCAGTATTATTTAATGAGGGTGATCATATTCGTATTACTGCAAAAGAAGAAGGTTCTCGATTTATTTTCTTTGCTGGCAAAAAATTAAACGAACCAGTTGCATGGGGTGGTCCAATTGTAATGAATACACGAGAAGAGTTGGAACATGCATTTGACGAATTAGAGGATGGTACTTTTATCAAAAATCATGCAAAAAACATTTAGATGACAAAACGTCTTTACCTCAAAAAGAAAAGCGAGCAACAATTGCTCGCCTTTTCTATGCAAAATATGTATGACTTGCTTTCCACTTGCGTAAAGCAATACCAACCCAGAAACCATAGATTCCAATTGTGACTATCGTTAGTAACAACCATTTGACCCAACTTCCAAATAATCCAACTGCAGTCCCATTGAAGGCTAAACGTCGTCCTTCAACAACTGTATGCTTTGTTTCCCAGTTGTAAATCATGGTAATTGCCCATGGTGCACAAATACCAAGGGTAATTACTGTGACAAGTACACCAAGTAGTTTATATCCAATTAGTTGTAATAAACCACCATCAAAATATGAATTGTTCATTATTCTCTCCTTTTTTTCATTATGTATTATAATTCATAAATCTACTTGATGATAGTAAAAAGCTCAAAGTGTGTCTTTATAATGCTTTTTATATTTTGCTTGAATTGGAGGTAAGTTCTTGCGTTCTTTTTTTAACGATAGATGCATTGTACTAGACAATAGATAAAATTTGATTATATAATAACACCGATTCAATACTTAATCATAAACTAACGCAGTGCAGGCAGTATGTGTGTCAGTCGAAAGTGCGGAGTGATTATGATGGGTAGAAAAGTGTTTTACAAAAAAACAATTTTAATAGCAATGGTATGCTCTTTTTTGTGTACATTTTTTCTTGTACGTATGCAACAAAAGGCCCTTGCGTATTCGAGTGAACGCGTATCAATAGAAGTTGATGATATGCGTTTTTTGTCGTCCACGGATAAACATATAGTGTATGAAGATACATTATATACTGATGAGATGTTATTGTTGGAAGTTTATGCAACTGCAGTTACTGATTATCAAGTAGAACAGGATCAGTCATTTTCGATTCACTTTGAAAACTATCAACAATTACGGTTTTCATTTGATGATGAAGTACATGATGTATTAGATATGGATGGACAAATCGCAGGTTCTTTTTCGTTAGTACTACAAAATGAGCAATTGTATATAAAAGGGATTATATATGAACCAATTCAACCAAATGAAAAACTAGTATTCAACATTCCGTATGAAATGCAAGTTGATACTTCTGTTCAAGATCAAACAACCATAGACTTTAGTTTTGATCAATATACTAAGACATACACAATAGGTGATGAAATAATAAATTCAGTTGTAACTACTCCGATGGATACGAATACACAACTGAATGGGATTTGGGTGAGCTATGGGATTAATGAACAAATCCCTCCACAAGATCCTGCAACACCAGGATCTGAAATTAACTATAGAATTATTGTGACATGTATACGCGACGGAACTGCCCACATACGACTTAAGGATGAAATGGGATTACTCGATAATACAACAGGATTTGGAGAAATTCTTGAAGATCCATTGAGTTCATTAAGTGCGGGGAATGATGAGATTGATATTAAGATGTATACGCCTGGTATTAACGGATATCAAGAAAAGAAAGCAAAATTCAAGGACTTGCAAAATGGAGATATTTCCTTAACGATGACAAAAAACGTATCCATTGAAATTACGTATACATTATATGTTCGAAACCTTGATGATATTGCTATAGATGGATCGCTTTATGCACAGTACAATCGCGAAATGCAAAGTAGCGTACTTGTCGAAGAATTAATTAGTGGCGTAGTTATTGACTCCTATATTTCGACAAATGAAATTCAAATTCTATTACCAGAACCACAATCAGAGTTACTAATTACAGATGGTAATCAAAATGGAGTAGCTGAACCAAATGAGATGATCACGTTTTGTTTGCGAAGTGAAAATGTTGGAGAAATCAACATGGAACAGCAAAAAGTTGAAATGTACAGTGATGGTAATTTGAAGTATTTTGTAGATCCAAGTGTTGTCCCTGTTGATATATATTATGATGGAAAAAAGGCGGAAAGAACTTATACCGTAAGTGATTTGTATAATAAAAATTTTGTCGAACATTTAAATGCAAAACAGGTTTTTGAAGCCAAATTCACATTACAACTTAAAAGCGATGATGAACTGAAAGCGCTAGGAGTGAGCCCAGATACAATATTTCACAACTATGGTACGGTCGGAAATTCATATGTATATGGACAACTTGTTATGGGCGGACAATTATCGATTGAAGCACGTGTTGAAAAGCTAAGTCTTGTGAGTGGAAATGATTCAGTTATACGTCCTGGTGATAAGATGAAGTATACAGTGGAAGTAAAAAACCAAGGTAAAAAAATACTGAGTGATATACCTTTGCGAATGTACTTTGACGAAAATATGGAATACATCAGTATTAGTGATACGCTTAACGAAAATACGTTCTTGTCGATAAAAAGTAATATGAATCATACCATTTCAAAACAACTTCTAATTCGTTTGTGGAATGATGCAGATCCTGTCAAATTGACGATACAACCAGGTGAAATACTGACTATAGAATTTGTGTTGGTAACACCCGAGATAGTCACAAGTAATGGTTATAACTTAAAGAAGTTAGAGGATGCTATGTTTAATCGATTTGAGACATCTTTTACAGTGGAGTCAAATACAACATATCAATCAGATGTATCGATCGCAATGGATAAACCGAATTTACAAGTAGAATTAATAATTGTTGATCCAAATGGTAATCATATGCTAGAGCCAGATGAAACATATACATTTCACTTTATTGTGATAAATAATGATGTAGCAAAAAAGCGAGTTCCTGTTATCGCATATCTTGATGATTTAAAAGCACATGCAAATGCTTTTGGTAAGAATCAAATTATGATATACCATTACACATCAGATGACAATGTAACTACAAATGGTGAGTACAATGTCGATGCATTAATTTCGGGTATCGATGCATTTTATCTTGAACCCAAAGATATCTTACAGATAACTTTTTCGATTCGATTTCAAGACAATACAACATTACTTGATGGACGTACTTTAGATGTTATTGCTGAGGCAAATGGAGTTCAAAAAAATGAAGAATTGTTAACCTATGTTCCAGTACCGATAACTGGTTTTGACAGCAGGCAAAGTTATTTGTTGTGGCTTATCGTATGTCCAACAATTGTCGGTGTATTATATGGAACGTATAAATATCGTAAGTGGAGGAAAGGATGATAGAAAACTTAAAAAATAAAGCTGTGGAGAACAAAGACAAACACGCCACGTTAAGAAAAGAGGGTTTGCACTTACTTGTGAAAATCGCAATTGTTGGAGTTGTAGGATTCATGATTTTTACTTTTATTTTTGGAGGGTATAAAGTAAAAGACTACATGATGGATCCTTATATTTCGTATGGAGATTTCGTTTTGTATTACCGGATGGAAAATGACTTGCATGTAGGAGATGTAGTAACTCTGCAAAAGGAAGATGAAAAACAAGTAAGAAGAATTGTTGCTGGGGCAGGAGATACAGTGGATATAACTGAAGAAGGTTTACATATCAATGGTGCCTTGCAATTTGAACCGAATATTACACATCATACACTTCCATATGAGAAAGGGATACGCTTTCCAATCACACTAAAAGAAGATGAGTGGTTTGTACTTGCAGACAATCGTCAAGATGCTTTAGATAGTCGTGTATATGGAGTAGTAAAGACAAAAGAAATTGAAGGAAAAGTAATTACTTTGGTTCGAAGAAACATGATATAGAGGAGAAAGAGAAAGATGAAACAGAAAAGTAGTAGATGGAAAAGTTTAAGTTTAGTGTTGTTGCTATGTATGGCAATTGTAGGAACAACAAAGGTTGAGGTGCTTAGAGCGGATGTAATTGAAACAACAGATCCTGTAATTATAAGTCGTTTGGTTGTAGCAGATGGAATTGAAATTCCAAGTGTAAAATTCAAATATGATTTTGAAGCAATTGATTACAATGATACAACAGATGTATCAAGTGCACCAAATATTAATAGTGTTTTTAGTTCAATGGAAGATGCAGATAAACAATTAGATACAACAAGTGGAAGTTATGTTGTTGAAAAAAGTGTAACTGTACCAAAACCTGCCGGATTTACAAAACCTGGTGTATACACATATACAATTAAAGAGGAAGCTGCTGCATACAATACAACAGGCTCTCAAATAGAAGTAAAGGGCATGAATTTTGATCCAGCAGAATATAAAATGCGTGTGTATGTAAAGTTAGTAAGTGGACAATTTCAAATCGATACAATTACAATCGAAAAGGATAATGAAAAAGTTGATGGAAGTGCTACAGAAAAAGGATTACTATTCACAAATGTACTAAAAAAGACTGCAGGTTCAAATGGTCCTGAACTAACTGATGCAAATAAGATTGTTTCTTTTTCAGTTCAAAAAAATGTTGAAGGAGAATATGGAGATTTAAATAAAGCGTTTGAATTCAAACTTACGTTTGGAACTTCACCTACAGAAACGGAAACCGGAAATTATACATATTATATTGTAGATATGTTAAACAATGGAGCAAAAGTGAGTTCAGATGAACTACTTACATTGTTACCTAACAATACAAGGGAAGTTATTGTGAACTTAAAGCATGGACAACGCGTGGTTTTCTTAGAGCTACCTGCAGGAACGACAGTTAGTGCAACAGAGACACACGATGCTAAATATACAGGTTCCTATGATATTACTCAAAATGGAGTAGAAAAAAGTGGGAAGAAAACACTTATTGGTGATGATTTATATATTTCGTATGATGATGATACAAGTAAACCAACTGTACTGGGGGAATCTACAAACAAAGCATATGTAACAAATACACATATTGAAGTTAACTTCACTGGATTTGTAGTTGATAATTTTCCGTTTATGGTACTAATCGTAGTTGGTGCAATTGGATTATATATGGCATTACGTAACAAACGTACAAGTCACTAAGGAAATGTAATTACTCATGCAAGAAAAGAAAGGATATATTGATTTTTGGATACTTGTTGTACGATTTATGCATAAACTTATGAATCGAATCATCATTCTCCTATGTATACTGATGATAGCGTATGGTACATATGCGATGTGGGACAATAACAAAACAACTATCGCTGCATCAACAAAACAATATGAAATCTATAAACCAAGAACTGATAATCATGTATCCTTTGATGAATTGATTGCAAAAAACAAAGACGTATTTGCATGGTTATCCATTGATGGAACTGCCGTTGATTATCCAGTAGTTCAAGGCAATAATAACAGCAAATATATGAAGACTAATCCACTAGGTGAACCTTCACCTAGTGGAGCTATCTTCTTGGATTCTAGAAATAACAGAGACTTTCAAGATTTTAATAGTATTATTTATGGACATCATATGAACAAGAATGCTATGTTTGGACAACTTCATACCTTTACACAACAAGAAGTTTTTCAAAAGTATACAACAGGTTCTTTGTTTTATAACGATACAACCTATGCGCTTGATATTGTGGGTATTTTAAAAGCAGATGCATATGATGTGGATATATATCAACCAGGGATCCATCAAGATTATAAAAAAATAGAATATGTGGATTACTTACGAAGTAAAGCTGTACATTGGAGAGATACAGTAATTCAATTGGATGATCGTATTTTATTACTTAGCACATGTTCAAATGATACAACCAATGGACGTTACATTTTAGTTGCAAAAATAGCAGATGAAATAGTACATCCAAGTACAAATAATCAACAGACAATCAATACCAAACCAACAGTGAAGACAAATGGGTATAATTTGTGGATAATTATTGGAATAATTATCTTGATTATCCTCTTAGTTGGATTGTTGTTGTTATGGTTAAGTAAACGCAAAAAGAAAGAAGCAAACAAGGAAGATATAGAAAGCAATTCTGACTTATTATAGATAACAATATAAGTTATATTGTTATTGAAACAAAAAGTACAAATACTTTATATAAAAAGATAAGCACAATATGAAAAAATATTGTATAATACCTCATGGTAGGAAGTACTAACATAATATGTAGTACGGATGCTGTGTAACAAAGGTATGGAATTGTAAGGTAAGTGAAGACTTGCAAAGCCATGTTTGCGTAAAAAATCAGATATCGATTGCGTGCTATTGGAGAAAGTAGCAATCCTAGGATATCTACATTATGCAAAAGAGAAAGAATAAATGAGATTGGATATAACAAATTAGGGTGTAAAGCGGAAGTCGGATATGACATGGTGCCTTTACTTGCCTTAGGTATAACATACAAATCTCATGAACGAAGATGATTCCAACGAGTCATCTTTTTTTGTTTTCTTTTTTTTGTTTTCATTTGAATGAGTTGTCTAATTATTTGTGTAATGATACCATTCTACTGTATAAATAATAATTGTGTGTGAATGAATAAGACAGGGAGCGTAATGTACGTAGAATGAAACTAGAAAATAATAAAAAAAGTAACTGGAAATTGGATCTCAAATCGCAAAAGCTCCGTTTGTTTTTGATGGTCTTTTTTTTGGTATCACTTGGATTCAGTATGATTCAAATTGAACACAAATTTCAAACGCCAAATCATTATATCGAAACACGAAGACTGGATAATCAAACAAGTCAAGTTTCACATGTAAGTACGTATGATTATCAAAATCCAATTGCCATTGGTAGTGATGTAGATTACAAACGTTCCATCAATCGAGGTTTATCAAGACTTGATGAAGGAGAAGCAATCGCTAAAAAATACGCCGTGATTGCCTCAGAGGAAGATGGAAAAAACGGAATTATCAAATCCATTTATGATGTAGTAGGAAAACCAGTAACGTACCAACAAGACGTCCTTTTTGTGCTTGATAGTTCAAGTTCTATGAATATGTATGCACAACAAGCTTATGCAGCACAAACCATTCATTGTTTACATGATGAACATTATTACAAAATTGCTGCACATACATTTATCAATACAACGGATAAAGATATTTACTTTCAGCCAAGCACTTCATTTGGTTTGTTGAAATGGTCAAACATTTCTCAAGACCAGTGGAAACACTTTATGAATGAATACAAATTAAAAGAAGTTGAAGTGAGTAAGCAAATGATTGAAGCGTGGAATCCAGTCGCACATCATTATAAGAAAGAAAAAGGAAAGTATGTGCATATTAAGACAGATCAAAAACTTCTTGAAGAACATACATTTGCAAGTCCGAAAAATCATGTAGATGGATGTACAGATCGCTTGTCGATTGCGAAATCTTCGATTCAGTCGCTAACAAGAAGTATGTTAAAAGCAAGCGAAGGAAATCAAATTGGCTTTATTTCTTTTTCTGGAACACATACTGATTACACTGCATTCACAAGTGAATATGCTAACATCATAGAGGGAATTCATAATACAAAAAGTGATGTGGAAGGAAATACTGATGCTTTATTTTCCTATGTTGAAAAGATTGTAAGTGAAAGGAAACAAGAAAGAGTAGATGTACCATTAAAAATTATTTTAATTTCAGATGGAGCATCCACACATGATAAGTCATCATTACCTATTATCAATCGAATAAAAATGTTGGATGATGTCGAGATATTTGCGACAGGAATCCATGTGGAAAATGATATAGTCTTACGTGCATTTGCTACTGATGAAACACACTTTATGAATGCAATAAGTGAGAACCACTTTATTGAGTACTTTAAGAATTTAACTACAAAGTTAGTTACAAGGCCAGAAGTGAATTTAACTTTTACACTCGCTGAAGCATTTACGATATACTGTGATACAACGCATCCAATCACTATTGGTGAGAAAGAATACACGAGTATAGATCAAGTGCCAAGTTCTTTGCTAGAAATATCAAAAGATGCAAAAGATTATCAGTGGAATATTGGAGCGATTGGTTTAGATGGTCGACGCCTATCTTTTTACACAAAGATGGATGAGGATATACGATACGCTACAACAGGTACGCACAATTATTCTACAACAGATACAGCACAGCTCAATTATCAGGAATTGCTTGCAAGTGTTGATGGCATTGCTAGTGGAAATCAAATTATGATGCCACTATATCAATTGCAAGAAGTATCCGTACTAAATAGTCAAATCGAAACAAAAAAACGAATAAAGAAAACTGATGGCAATACTATTACCTATCAAATAGATGTTTACAACAATGGTTCGATGGATTTACATAATATTGTGTTAGTGGAATTCTTAGAAGATAACATAACACATATTAAAGATGAAAAAAATACAAGTAAAAAACGATATGTGAATTTTAAAATTGATGAACTAGCTGCAGGTAAACATGCAATTATTACTTATGAAGCTATTGTTGATAAAGATACACTTGATAATTCAACACAAGCGAATATTGAAATTCGAAATTATGAAGCATACAGTAAAGCAAGTCGTGCAAAAGATGTACTTATGTCACAAGAGTATCTATACCGTGAGCATAGTTCAAATACATACATGGCTGAGTTTTGCGGTTTTATAACTGTTGCACTTGGTTTATTGTTGCTACGTTTACGTAAAATTCGAAAGCAAGCAAATACTACAAAAAGTAATTAAAATTATGACACCAAAACCATGATATTATCCCCCTTAGGTAGACAGTGCAAATAAATAAAGCACTTTTAACCTAAGGGGGTTTTATTATGGGAAGAAAAAATAAGTATTCATTT
>NZ_JARXXJ010000022.1:0-33946 GCF_029893935.1 Breznakia sp. PFB1-19 | reverse complement strand
CATTATGAGAGTTGCGAATAATCTTTGTGTTGCTCATGTAATCACCCCTTGTGTAATACAAACATTGTATTACACAAGACACTACGCCGCAAGCAACGGGGAAATGCCCACGAATAGAGCTATGCTCTATTAATTATACATGATTTTAAATTGTTATCAAAGTGTGAATACGTTATAATTATGAAAAGTTGAGGTGGACAGAAATGAAACGAATTGTAATTAAAGTCGGCTCGAGTACGATTACGCACAAGAGCGGACTACTAAACCTAAAGAAGGTTGAAGAACTTACAAAGGTCATCAGTGATCTAAGTAACATGGGAATGCAAACCATTCTTGTCTCTAGTGGAGCAGTTGCTGCTGGAATGGGACGAATGAATATGAATGAAAAACCCGACTCTGTCCCCGAGAAACAAGCACTTGCATCTATTGGTCAATGTGAATTGATGTATATCTATGATAAATTCTTTTCACAATTTGGCAAAGTAGTTGCGCAAATGTTAATGACAAAGCGTGTGCTTGAAGTAGACATGCTTCGTCAAAATGCCATTCGCACATTAAATCAATTACTAAGTTATAACGTCGTTCCTATCATCAATGAAAATGATAGTGTTGCAACCGAAGAACTTGTATATGGGGATAATGATACGCTTGGTGCCATTACTGCAGAATTAATCCAAGCAGACTTACTTCTTGTATTAAGTGACATTGATGGCTTATATGATAAAAACCCAAATATGCACGCTGATGCAAAACTAATCCCAGTTGTAGATGAAATCACATGCGATATTGAGGCAATGGCTGAAGATACTTCAACGAAAGTTGGAACAGGTGGAATGATCACCAAACTTCAAGCTGCTAAAATTGCTACTGAAGCAAACTGCGATATGATTATTTGCAACAGCAAAGACTTGCGTGTAATTTATGATGCCGTCGAAGGAAAACAAGTCGGTACATTGTTCAAAAGGAGAAGTTCTTATGAATGAACTACAAACTAAAGGAAAACTATGTAAAGAAGCAAGTTGGGAGTTAATGAATCTTTCAACTGACACAAAAAATGAAATTCTTGCTGCAATTGCAACATCATTAATGAAACACGTTGATGATATTCTTGCCGCAAATGCCAAAGATGTTGAAAATGCAAAAGCAAATGGACGTCCTGAATCATTCATTGATCGTTTAACATTGGATGAAGCAAGACTGAGTGCAATTGTAAATGGTGTAAACCAAGTAATTTCACTAGAAGACCCAAGTAATAAAATTATCGAAACATGGCCACGTGAAGAACTATTCATCAGTAAGAAAAGTGTGCCAATTGGTGTCATCGGAATGATTTATGAAGCACGACCAAATGTAAGTGTAGATAGTGCATCACTTTGTTTAAAAAGTGGAAATGTTTGTTTCTTACGTGGAAGTAAAGATACTATCTATTCAAACATAGCACTTGTAAAAGCAATGAAAGAAGGAATCACAAACGCTGGATATAATGAGCACTTCATCGAATTACTTGAAGATACATCTAGAGAAAGTGCTACTGCATTTATGAAACTTAATGAATATTTAGATTTACTGATTCCTCGTGGAGGAGCAAATCTTATTCAAAGTACCATCGCAAATGCGACAGTCCCTATCATCGAAACAGGAACAGGAAACTGTCACGTGTATGTAGACAAAGAATTTGATGCAACAAAAGCACTAGCTATTATTGAAAATGCAAAAACACAACGTGTGAGTGTATGTAATGCTTGTGAGAGTGTTTTACTACATAAAGATATTGTAAATCCATTTGCACACAATCTAATCAAGATGTTGAAACGACACCATGTAATTATTCATGGAGATGAAATCATTCAAGGCTTTGATGATAGTGTTCTAGCTGCAAATGAAGAAGACTATGGAAAAGAATATCTTGATTATGAAATCAGTATTAAAGTTGTGGATGATGTCAATGAAGCAATCCGACACATCAACCACTATAGTACACACCATTCAGATGTGATTGTTACGGAAAACAGTGACAACATGGAAGCTTTCTTAAATCAAGTTGATAGTGCAGTTGTTTATGCTAATGCATCAAGTCGCTTCTCTGATGGAGAAGAATTTGGTTTTGGTGCTGAGATTGGTATTTCAACACAAAAGATTCACGCTCGTGGTCCTATGGGCTTAGAAGCACTAACAAGCTACAAATATATCGTTAAAGGTAACGGCACCATTCGTAAATAGAAAAAAAGCGAAATTGATCAACAACATGATCGATTTCGCTTTTATATGTTTTAGTAACTTTCGTATGTTTCTGAGTATCCGTCGTAATAAACGTATACCTCATCATCACCATCAACTACTGTATAGTATGCACCATAGATTGTCCAAGTACTTGTATCTTGCCCAGCAAGTTCATCGCTATCTGATTCAACTTTAATTTCTACTTCTTCACCAGCACCAATTGATCCTTCGTAAGAAATATCTGCATAATCAGCGTCGTATTCGTATTCAATTTCAATATCACCTACAGCGTATTTTGAGTCGTTTTTCACTTTCGCTGCAATGAATGTTTTTCCATTTTCTTCAATAACTTTTAAATCAGAAACAGCAAGTTCATCAATTTTCACGATTGCATCTTCACTAGCTGTACCACTCATTGAAAACTCATCTACAGGAACTTCAAAATCTTTCACATCATTGATTTTTGTAATTTTGATATCAAAGTATGCTTCGTTGATTTCGATTGCATCATCTGCTTCATCTTCATCAATCATGCTTCCCATTTGTTCTTTCATCGCATCTAACATTGGTTTTCCTAAGTCCATGTAAATACGTGCAAGCTCCCCACCATCTTGGTAGTACTCAACTTCTACAGGAACTTTAAAACCTTCACCTAACATTCCGCTAGCTGCATTGTCGCTTCCCATTGAACTTGAAAGTTCGCTGAACATTTCTTCATCAATTTCACCTTTTAATTTGTAGGTTTTTTTACCATCAACTTCACCAGTTCCATCTTTTTCTAACTTTAATTTACTTAAATCTGTAGCATCTGGACCAAGTGTGTCAGCTCCATTTATTTCTGTTTCTTCAACTGTCCAATCGTCACTATCTTCTTCTTTAGAAGCTGTGTACATTGAACCATCTTCTTCAAACATGTACATTTCCATAGATGTTTTTTCATTCATCCCTAATGCTTTAATTGTTACATCTGTAGTTCCATGTGCTTTGTTGTCTTTTTCGAAATAGTCCATATCCATGTCCATTCCCATTTTGACTGCCATTTTTGAACCATCAACATTAATTGCGACATCAATATTCATTTCCATATCTAAATGTCCTGATTCAATGTCTTTTGCTTTCTTGGCACCTGTTTCCATAATCTCTTCTGCGCTTGGTCCTGACGAACCTGAACATCCTGTCATGATCACAGAGAACATGACTAACATGCTCACAAATAATAATTTTACTTTTCTCATTGTTTCCCTCTTTCTTAAACACTAATACGTATCTATAATACGATTCTATTATTAGACACTCTATACATATTTTACACATAGATAGCTAAAATATCAAATCATCTTTACACAAAAAAGCTGCATGTTTCTTATGCAGCAGTTTCATTCTTTTTTGGTAAGTATAACGTAATTTGCTTTTCCAAGATTTCAATTATAGGATCTTTGACTTTAATTGTCTCACCATCCATATTCAATACAACTTCTTTCTTCCCCAGAATTTGCAATTTCTTGCATCGAAATTCTTTCACAAAATCAAAACTTCGATGTTCACCTGCTTTATATTTTTTAATTAATGTCATTACACGTAGGCGACTTAATGCATCAATAGTAATCACATCAATAAAACCATCATTAATTTTAGCATCAGGTGTTGGGTGAAATCCTCCACCATAGTAACTTCCATTTGCCGCAACAATAAAAATATAGTTCTTACAGTCAATATATGTATCATCAATTTTTAATGCTTGATGAAACTTCATCGATGCTAAGAAACTATTAAATACACTTAAGATATATGCAAATCCACCATTCACAAAAGGTAAGCGTTTAAAACGCGCAACCTTTTGCACAACGCGTGCATCAAATCCAACCGATGCAATATTCAAGCACACCCGGTTATTGGAATAGATTAGATCACATGGCAAATCTTGACCATCTTTATATCCCTCTAAATTTAAGAAATCATCTTTTGAGATCTTCTTGAAGAATTTGATAAAGTCATTTCCAGTACCAATTGGTATTAGGGCTAACTTTGCATTCTTATATTTATACATCCCATTTACTACTTCATTTATCGTCCCATCTCCACCACAAGCAAAGATGATCATTTCTTCTTTTGTTGATGCATGCATCATTGCAATTTCTGTAGCATGTCCTGGATATTTTGTATATTCAACAATGAAGTCTGTATCCTTAAAGACACTACGAATTTCATTATCCAATTTGACTTTACTCTTTTCTTTTCCGGCTTCTGGGTTTATGATAAAGATATATTTCATGGGTATATTCTCCTTAATTGTAGTGTAATCTAACCATTGAAAAAAGGCAAATAAAAAAACCCGCAGAAAATTATCGAAAAGTACTTGAAATGCAATATGATATTTGGTATTATTAGTAAGCATTGCGAAAGCAAGCGATAAAAAATGCGCCCGTAGCTCAACTGGATAGAGCGTCTGACTACGGATCAGAAGGTTGTGGATTCGATTTCTGCCGGGCGCGCCATTCGATATCGGGAAGTAGCACAGCTTGGTAGTGCACCTGGTTTGGGACCAGGGGGTCGCAGGTTCGAATCCTGTCTTCCCGACCATTATAAATGGCTGGGTAGCTTAGTTGGCTAGAGCATCCGGTTCATACCCGGAAGGTCGTGAGTTCGAGTCTCACTTCAGCCACCATTTATTATTTGTAGTTATATGCTGGACCCTTAGCTCAGTTGGTTAGAGCATCCGGCTCATAACCGGTGGGTCACAGGTTCGAGTCCTGTAGGGTCCACCAATATATAAAACTTAAGACATCTGGAGGAATACCCAAGTGGCTGAAGGGTCCGGTCTTGAAAACCGGTAGGTCGGGAAACTGGCGCCTGGGTTCGAATCCCAGTTCCTCCGCCATTATTATTTAAGTTTTATGATTTATTTTATTCATCGCGGGGTAGAGCAGTTCGGTAGCTCGTCGGGCTCATAACCCGGAGGTCGCAGGTTCAAATCCTGTCCCCGCAACCAAATGGTCCCGTAGCTCAGTCGGTAGAGCAAAGGACTGAAAATCCTTGTGTCGTTGGTTCGATTCCGACCGGGACCACCATTTGGAAAGAAAGTGTCTGATCAATATTGATTGGACACTATTTTTTTATTCTTCAACAATCACTCGTTTTATCACGTTTTATCACGTTTTATCACGTTTTATCATGTTTTGGCAGTCAAATGGCAGTCAAAATTACTTTTGATCAAAGCAATGTCTAATCTTATTGCATGTAAACAGCACATGAACGCATTATCGCTCATGGGCTGTTTTACATTAATCTTGTCATTTTACGCTGTACTATGTAAATACATTATGACACCACCAAAAGGCGCGAGTATTTTCACGCCTTTTTCAGTGTTTTTCTATTTTCTCTTTTTTGCTCTTGCGAATTTAAATGATGTTCCAGAAATTACTACACCACTTAGTAATAACATAAATAGATAGTATGGTGTATTGTTTGGATCACCTGTGTTTGGTGAAGTACTCGGACGGAATACCACTGGTTTATCAGGTGTCTTTTCATTCTCAAACATTAAGGATACGGCAGTTGTTTGATTTGCTTTGATTTCAAAGTTTATCTTTTCTTTATTTAATTGGTATCCTTTAGGAGCTTTCGTTTCTTGGAAATAATAGTTTCCTTCATCTAAATTAGCAGCCGAGATAACTCCGTTTGCATCACTCATAAGTTTTTCAGTTACAAGCGTTCCATCTGCTTTATATAAACTGAATTCAGCTCCTTCTAAAGCATTCTTAGAAGCAGAATCGATTTTATGTAGGACAACATCGCCTTTCGTGATAATTGCTTTGTATGCGTTAACAAAGCTAACTGATGGTGCATGTGTTAAATCTGTTCCAGTTTTTCTTTGAACAGCTAATGTTCCATCACCGTTATCAACAATTTCGTAAGTAGCAGTGTATGTAGTTGTATCGTATGTAATTCCATCAATACTTCCTGCTTTCTCAACAATCTTGTATGTATACGTTTTACCTTTATCTGCAAGTGTGTAATTCATTGTTTTAAATGTGAATGTTTCGCTTGATCCATTTGTTGGGTTGATAGTTTGTGTATCCACTAAAGTTTCTACACCACCTTCAACTTTGTATAGATCAAATGAGAATACATCTGTTGCAGTAAAGTTTCTTCCTGTTAGTGTTTTTGTTCCTGCAAAGGCAACACTTCCATTAGCAGCATATGTATTTGTAAATGTCACATCACTAGTTGCTGTTAAATCTGTTCCCGATTTTCTAGTTAAAAGCAATGTTCCATCACCATTGTCTGTGACTTCATATGTCGCTGTATACTCTGTTGTATCGTATGTAATTCCGGCAATATTTTCTACTTTTTCCTTTATTTTATACGTACGTAATTGATCTTTATCAGATAGTGTGTAATTCAACGTTTTAAATGTGAACGTTTCATTTGATCCACTTGTTGGTGTAATTGTTTTCGTATCAATTAATACATCCAATCCTCCAACTTTTGCATACAATTCAAATGTGAATGTATCTCCTGCTTTAAAGTCTCTTCCAGATAATGCTTTTGTTCCGCTGAATGCAATTGAAGCACTTGCTGCATATGTATTTTCAAATGCTACAGCTGTTGATGAAGTTAAATCCGTTCCAGATTTTCTAGTAGCTACTACTGTACCGTCTCCACCATCTTCAATTTCATAACTTGCTGTATATGCAGTTGTATCATATGTAATTCCAGCAATACTTTCTGCTTTCTCGACAATTTTGTATGTGTATGTATTACCCTTATCCGCTAAAGAGTAACTCAATGAGTTAAATGTAAATGCTTCATTCGAACCACTTGTAGGAGCAATCACTTTTGTTTCTAATAACGTATCACCTGAACCATCAACTTTGTATAGTTCAAATGAGAATGTATCACCAGCAGTGAAGTTTCTTCCTGTTAGTGTTTTTGATCCCGCAAATGTAATGCTTCCAACTGCTGCATATGTGTTTTCAAATTCGACAGCTGCTGCAGATGTTAAATCTGTTCCTGATGCTTTCGTAACACTTAATGTACCATCACCATTATCTGCAACTGTGTAATTTGCAGTGTATGCTGTTGTATCATATGTGATTCCTGCAATATTTCCTGCTTTTTCGACAATTTTATATGTATATGTTTGTCCTTTGTCAGCTAATGTGTAGTTTAACGTTTTGAATGTGAACGTTTTACTTGATCCACTTGTTGGAGTAATTGTTTGTGTATCAATTAATTGATCTCCTGAACCAGTAACTTTATATAGTTCAAATGTGAATGAATCACTAGCAGTAAAGTTTCTTCCTGTCAGTGTTTTCGTCCCTGCAAAGGCAATACTTCCAGTTGCTGCATACGTATTTGTGAATGTCACATCACTTGCTGAAGTTAAATCAGTTCCGGATTTTTTAGTTGCGCTTAATGTACCATTTCCATTATCCGTAATGTCATATGTTGCTGTGTACACTGTTGTATCATATGTTACTCCAGCTAACGTCTCCGCTTTCTCAACAATCTTATATGTATATGTTTTCCCTTTATCTGCTAACGCGTAATTTAACGTCTTGAATGTAAATGCTTCACTTGTTCCACTTGTTGGGTTGATTGTTTTTGTATCGAGCAATTGATCTCCTGAACCATCAACTTTGTATAGTTCAAATGTGAACGTATCACCAGCAGTGAAATTTCTTCCTGTTAGTGTTTTCGTTCCGGCAAACTTAATGTTACCAGCTGCACCATATGTATTTTCAAATTCTACTGCTGCTGCAGATGTTAAATCTGTACCTGATGCTTTTGTAACACTTAATGTACCATCTCCATTATCTGCAATCGTATAGTCTGCTGTATACACTGTTGTATCATATGTAACACCAGCTACAGTTCCTGCTTTTTCAACAATCTTATATGTATATGTTTGCCCTTTGTCAGCTAATGTGTAATCTAACGTTTTAAATGTGAACGTTTCACTTGTTCCACTTGTAGGGTTAATTGTTTGCGTATCGAGTAATTGATCTCCTGAACCAGTAACTTTGTATAGTTCAAATGAGAATGTATCACTAGATGCAAAGTTTCTTCCTGTTAGTGTTTTTGTTCCTGCAAAGGCAATACTTCCAGTTGCTGCATACGTATTTGTGAATGTCACATCACTAGTTGATGTTAAATCTGTTCCTGACGCTTTCGTAACACTCAATGTACCATTACCGTTATCGGTGATTGTATAGTTTGCTGTGTACACTGTTGTATCGTACGTCACTCCCGCTACACTTCCGCTTGTTTCAACAATTTTGTAAGTATATGTTTGTCCTTTGTCAGCTAATGTGTAGTCTAACGTTTTAAATGTAAACGTTTCACTTGTTCCACTTGTTGGGTTGATTGTTTGTGTATCAAGTAATTGATCTCCTGAACCAGTAACTTTATATAGTTCAAATGTAAATGCATCACCAGCAGTGAAGTTTCTTCCTGTCAGTGTTTTTGTTCCACCAAAGGCAATGCTTCCAGTTGCTGCATATGTATTTGTAAATGTTACAGCTGTTGAAGAAGTTAAATCAGTTCCTGTAGTTTTTGTAACACTTAGTGTACCATCACCATTGTCAGTAATTGTGTAGTTTGCAGTGTACTCTGTTGTATCATATGTTACTCCAGCTATGTTTTCGATTGTTTCTTTAATCTTGTATGTATATGTGTTCCCTTTATCTGCAAGAGTGTAATTCAATGTCTTGAATGTAAATGTTTCACTTGAGCCTGTTGTAGGTAAAATTGTTTGTTTATCTAATTGAATTTCTGATCCACCAACAACACCAATTAATTCAAAACTATATATATCTCCTGCTTTAAAGTCTCTTCCCGTTAATGTTTTAGATCCCGCAAATGTAATATTTCCACTTGCTGCATATGTATTTGCGAATGTTACGTCACTTGCAGATGTTAAATCGGTTCCTGATTTTTTTGTTGCACTTAATGTACCATTTCCATTGTCAGTAATGTCATATGTTGCTGTGTACTCTGTTGTATCATATGTCACTCCAGCTATGTTTCCGATTGTTTCTTTAATCTTGTATGTATATGTTTTACCTTTATCTGCTAACGCGTAATTTATCGTCTTGAACGTGAACGCTTCACTTGATCCACTTGTAGGAGTGATTGTTTTTGTATCGAGTAATTGAGTTCCCGAACCATCAACTCTGTATAGTTCAAATGTGAATGTATCGCCAGACGCAAAATCTCTACCTGTCAGTGTTTTTGTTCCGGCGAACTTAATATTACCAACAGCACCATATGTGTTTTCAAATCCTACTGCTGCTGCAGATGTTAAATCTGTTCCTGATGCTTTCGTAACACTTAATGTACCATTACCGTTATCTGTAATCGTGTATGATGCAGTATATTCGGTTGTATCATATGTTACTCCAGCCACAGTCCCTGGTTTTTCGACAATTTTATATGTATATGTTTGTCCTTTGTCAGCTAATGTGTAGTTTAACGTTTTAAATGTAAACGTTTCACTTGATCCACTTGTTGGGTTGATTGTTTGTGTATCAATTATTTGATCTCCTGAACCAGTAACTTCATATAGTTCAAATGTGAATGTATCACTAGATGCAAAATCTCTACCTGTTAGTGTTTTTGTTCCTGCAAAGGCAATACTTCCTGTTGCAGCATATGTATTTGTGAACGTTACATCACTTGCAGATGTTAAATCTGTACCTGATGCTTTCGTAACACTCAATGTACCATTACCGTTATCCGTAATTGTATAGTCTGCTGTGTACACTGTTGTATCATATGTAATTCCTGCAATGCTTTCTGCCTTTTCAACAATCTTATATGTATACGTTTGACCTTTATCAGCTAATGTGTAGTTTAACGTATTAAATGTAAACGTTTCACTTGATCCACTTGTTGGGTTGATCGCTTGTGTATCGAGTATTTGGTCTCCTGAACCTGTAACTTTATATAGTTCAAATGTGAACGTATCACCAGCAGTGAAATTTCTTCCTGTTAGTGTTTTTGTTCCACCAAATGCAATACTTCCAGTTGCTGCATATGTATTTGTAAATGTTACATCAGCTGCAGTAGTTAAATCTGTTCCTGAAGTTTTTGTAACACTCAGCGTACCATCACCATTGTCAGTAATTTCATAACTTGCTGTATATTCATTTGTTGCATATGTTACACCTGAAATGCTTCCAACTTCTTCTTTAATCTTATATGTATACGTTTTTCCAGCATCTTCTAGTGTATAGTTTAGCTTTTTAAATGTAAACGTTTCACTTGACCCACTTGTTGGAGTAATTGTTTTTGTGTCTAATAGTGTTTCAAATCCACCAACAACACCATATAATTTAAAGCTATATGTATCTCCTGCTTTAAAGTTTCTTCCAGTCAATGTCTTGGTTCCTGCAAATGTAATATCACCAGTTGCAGTATAAAGTTTATTCTCAATATCTCCAATATCTACAGTCGTTACTCCATTAGAGTAATTCTCATCTAATGTGAATGTATATTTCTCATTAGAAACTGCATATGTACTAGGAGCTACAACCTCTTTGAAATAGTAGTTTCCTGCATCTAAACGTGAAACACGTAGTTTCCCTTTATCTGCTCCAGATCCAATAACTTCTAATGCGTCTGTTCCTGTACTGTCGTGGAAATACCAATCTTCACCTGCAATTTGTGTTTTTGTAAATCCAGTAACCTTTGTTGCATTGTTGATATCTGAATCATACTTATACAATTCAAACACAGCACCTGCTAATGCATCTTTTGTTTTTTCATCAACTTTCTTTAATTCCACAGATCGAGGAACGTTATTCAATAACTTGTAAGTAATAGCTGTACTTGATATTTTAAACTCAATTGACTGATTTTGTGTTTGGTAGAATCCATCTGGTGATGCGACTTCCACTAATACATAATCATCTTCAGCAAGTTTCGTGATAATGAATCGCCCACTACCATCTGGACTTGAAATTTCTGTATCTGTTCCACCAGGAGCATATTCATATTTTCCATCTGCATATTTGAATGTTAATGGCGTAGTCAAATCCGTCTTTTTATAAACTTTGAATTTAGCATTTCCTAAACCACCATGAATCGCAGAATCATCATCTTTTGACGTACTGTTTCCATATAAGGAATCCGCTTTGTAAATAACCACGTCACCGTTTACTGGTTTAGCAGTAATAGTTCCACCCCAACTGTTTAAGGCTTCTGCATTTTGACTGTTTTCTGTCCATCCACCACTTATTTTGTATCCGTTACTTACTTTATCAATTGCTCCAGTTTCAGCTTGTGTTACTTTTACACGAGTTGTAGCTGTTGCCTTAAAGTTAAGCGCAGGACGATCCACTTTATAGTATTCAAGAGCCTCATCACAAGCTTTAACCAATTGTTTCCATTCTTTTAATGTAAACTTAATTTTTGCTGATGATTTATCTTGAATCGGTGTATCATCTGTTGCAGTTGGATTTTCGTCAATCAATAATTGTGCATCTGCTTTAATAGTCAAAATTTGCGTTTTTAAATCCGCTAAAGATGTAAAATCACTTACTTTCAAATATGAGTTATCACCTTTACCTGGAGAACCAAAATTCACAATCATACGCTCTCTTTGATGACCATACCCATCAGGTTCTGTAACTACTGTCCAAGATTTATTAGTTGCGCGTACTGTTGCCTCAACTGCTTGCATATCTGCATCTGTATTACCAGCCGGAGCAATATACTGCATTCCTCCGTTTTGACTATCTGACCCACCTATCAAAACCTTATAATTCATACTAAACGCTTCAAACGTTCTGTTCGAATCACTATCACGTAAATAAATTGGTGCTGTTAACCGAACAGAAACACCATTAACTCGCCATGTCTCCGCAGGGAAGGCATTGAACGTTTGATGATAATCCACATATTCTTCAAAAATTAAAGGTTCATAATCGTATGGTGTATTGATATCGAATTGATGAGAAGCATAATCACTTATCACTATGTTCCATTGAATAGTTTTTGAACTATCTTGATAGCTATTAAACACTTTCGATGAAGGTCTTGGACCATCTTGAATTACCCCAGGGTTTTTACTATCAGGCTTATCAACCCAATCAATCTCCGCAAAAGTTTCTCCTTTGCGATCAATAACAACTTTATCTCCCTTTTTACCACCACTAAATCTTGCATCACCTTTCATATTACCTTGTATATCGGTCATTGTAGGTAAGTCAACCTCTGTATCTGGTTCAAATGTGATTACATAAAATAAAGTATATGTGCCATCGTTATTGTCCACTTTTTCAACAGTTCCAACTGCAAGTTTTTTATTTAGATTTGCATCAATTAAGTCTTTCTCTCCAAAATTCAAACTATCTACTAACGCTTCTGATGCATTCAATGTTATTAGTTCAAATTTAATGTAATCCCCAGCTTCATAACCCTTTGCATTCGGATCTTTTATACCCCAATCCATTTGATAATAAATTGCAGGATTACCAAAAGTTGCCCATTCAACTTTACTAGAACCTGTTTTACTTCCA
Organism: Breznakia sp. PFB1-19; assembly: GCF_029893935.1. Taxonomy (NCBI): domain Bacteria; kingdom Bacillati; phylum Bacillota; class Erysipelotrichia; order Erysipelotrichales; family Erysipelotrichaceae; genus Breznakia; species Breznakia sp. PFB1-19. The sequence goes on along the minus strand of NZ_JARXXJ010000022.1, from coordinate 21,200 downwards.
TTAACCTCATGATACACTTCATGTTTTTCTGCACCATCATACGTAGCCATTTCCAAAATAAGTTCCTTGATTATAAAATCGTTTGTTACATCCGTTCCAGGCGTACCCTTGAAATATGGTGTAATTGCTTGTTGTAAAGCCAATGTCTTCGTGTATGTTGTATCGTTGTGGTCTTTAAACACTAAGTTTGCATCTTTATCCGTATTTACTTTTGCATTTACACGCAAATTTCCCTTAAGTACTGCATTTTCATCTACTGCACTTTGCTTAATGTTAAATACAATCTTTTGATTTGTTACATCCACAACTGCAGTTCCCACTTCAACTCCATCTGTGTTTGTTAGTGCTGCTTGCAGCGCATCAACAAGTTGTAACTCCTCTGGAAAGTATAGTCTCTTTTCTGACAATGCATCTTCATCATTTGTCAGATCCCATGAGAGGTCCACACCTACCATTTCATCTTTTTTAAACAGCTCAGATTCATCATCATGTGTAATGTTGATTTGAGAAATCCATTCTGTTTCTTTAGCTAATACATTTGCATACTCACTTCCTGTGAAGTATGTAGCAATGAGTAACGTAAAAGCTAAACATAATTTTGAAAGTTTCTTCATAGTTATCTCCTTAACTTCTATCCTTTACTATCCAATTTCTATTTCTAATCTATTTCCGGCATAATCGTAAACATAAAACAAATCATGTACATCCAGTGGGCTGTAGATTTGTATAATGTTTGCTTCTATATCGTATGTGTAGTCATTAGACAATACTCCATTTCGATATAGTTCAATTGTTGCGTAATTGATTTGTGATGCGTTATCACCTAAATATAATGTGTATAAAAACTCTTCATTTGTATGGTATCCTGTAGGACTTTCTACATCGATATTTGAAACCGTAATTTCAAATGCATCGATAACCTTTCCATCTTTTTCCAATTGAATGGTATATGTACCATTTTGAGCAACCTGTGTAGTTTGCACACCGTCAATAAGTAGTCGATCATAATTTGTATTACTTGTATCAACTTCTATTTCTACTACTTGATTGGTCCATTCTTGATTAAAATGAACACCCGTTATTTTTGACATTTCTGCAATAGCTGGTTGCTGAATCACTGGCGGAGCAAGAACTCCTCCACCAACTGGCTCACTTGGTCGTGAATGAATATATGCAGCACCTGTAAAGCAAACCGCTGCTGCAGTAGCAACTACAACTTTTGTTTTAAATGCCATACCAAATAGCGTTCCTCCACCAAGGATTTTTTGTAGAATATCAGAATTCACACTAGCTCCTTCTGAACACAGCTCACTCAATAATCGATATGCTTGCTCCAACACACCTGGCGAAAGCAACAATACACTGTAACTTTTTGGTGATATCCCCTGTTTTTGCAAATCAACTCGTAATGTTTTTTTAATTTTGTTCAATCTTGAACTTACAGTGCCTCTAGGAATATTTAAGATTTTTGAAATTTCCTCTAACGGAAGTTCTTCATAATATCGTAAAATTCCGACACTCTTTAGTGGTATACTCATCGAGTTTAGTGAATCCATGATGGCATTCATCACTTGCTTGTTTTCAATAATCGTTGAAATATCATCTTGTTTTACATCCTCGAAATTATCCACTGCGTATCCATCCTCTAACGTAGTATATTTTTTCTCCTTCCGTGCATAGTTTAAGCACTCATTGTAAACGATTCGTTGAATCCAAGCGTGAAAGTACTTGGGATCGTTTAAATTTCTCAACTTCTTGTACACTTTGATAAAAACCTCTTGTAAGACATCACTAGCCACCTGCTCATCTCTAAAGAAATGTGTTGCGATAAAATATACCTTATTGTAGTATGCTCTATAAATTTCGGAGAATGCATCCGTATCTCCTGAGACTGCTTTTTCTATGATGTCAATTGACACTAAGTTATAAACTTCCTCCACTATATCCCCCTTTCAGAAACATGTAGTTTTATCACACAAAATTACGCTTTATTTATAACGGGATTAAGTTAACCCAAACATAAGACATGTAAAAAACAAAAAAGTCTCACTTTATTTCATTTTTTTTAAGTTTTTTCTCTGGAACGTAAAAAAAGCAAACGAATCATCATTTGCTTGTATTTGATCTTACTCATGTTTAAAAAACACATAAAATATGCACTACAAAAAGTAGCCCATTATTGACCTCACACAGCATTTCTATTTCCTTGATTTACACACTTAATAAACACACTTTAACAAAACTATACACGAAAGTAAAAACATATACCCAAAATGTTGCTTGTAAATACGAAAAAGTGTGTAGACATTGATATGTTATCCTACTTCTAAGTGAGTATGTATCATTGCATTTCGTTCAGTTTTTTTAGAAAATGAGACTTTTTTAGTTTCTGCTTGTCTTAATAAGTAGTACTAGGTTTAGTATTTAGAGGAGGTAGAAATGAGAAAAAGGAAGTTTATTTTCAAACACAAAGTCCATAAACTAGCAATTATGTTACTTACTATTGCAGTTTTACTTGTCCAAAGTGTTCCAATTCTTGCTTCAGAGCATGAAGATGGAATCTCGACATACAAAGCAACAGGATCTACATATGGACTAAAGATGTTTGGTTTTGATTATGGTCATGATCACATTACCAATAATCCAGATGATGCGGAAATTCGTTGGCTAGCTGAACACCGTGATGTCATTATTGGATTGTACAATGAGGGTATGCCAGAAAATGTATATGATCGATTTACAGCAATCAACCCTGATATTCAGTTTTATGCATATTTTGCATATAACTCAGTTGCTTTTTCAACTGAAAAATATATGGAAGATTGGTGTATTGCAAGAGGAATCGATGTTGAAGAACTTTATTATCACTTCGATGAAGATACATGGATTACAACTCGTTCATACGACAGCAATACGGGTAGTTTTAGAAAAGCATTAATTCCAGGATATGGACCTAACGGTTCTGCCAAGACACTTAAGGAAGCACGTGTTCCTTCTGCATGGAATAAACCAGATGCAGCTAGAAAAATGTATAACATTAATCCAACATCACAAGTATTCCGTGATGCATCACAAGCATTTATGGAAATGCAAATTACAGTAAGTAAAGAAAATGGTAAATATCTTGATGGATTTATCTTAGATACATTTGATGGAACTATAAGTAGAGAATTTGATATTCGTCTAGAAGAAACCATTGAATTGAAAAATCTAGGAATTACAAATGCAGATGATGCTGTAGCGCAAGTGAGTCAAGATATCTTAGATATGCGTTATGAACACGAAAGTAACTTGACTGCTATTGCAGGAAAAGAAATTCGTTTAGCACCAAATGGAGCTGACTTAGGATATATTCTAAATAGTTATAAAGGGATCTATGTTGATGCTTTAGGTAGTCAAAACTACGATGAAATGATCGTTGAATACTTAACATCATCAGGAAACATCAACAAAGAACGTTTGAATGATATGAAGAAGGTTTACGATAGTATGGAAAAAGGAAATACATGGTTTATGAACTCACAAACCAACGTACTTCCAACACAACGTCCTGCAAACCTTAACAACCCAGTTGAAGATGATTCTGAGTGGCACGGATTTATGCAACACATTATTGCAGTTCAATACATTATGAATCACGATAATGCATACTTTGCAGTAAATCAAGGTTCTGCATCACGCTATGGGGTAAACATCAACAACACATTTAGTACGACACACTGGTATGCAAACTATGATTATCCAATCGGTAATCCAGTAGTTCGTAGTTCGAAAGACTATTGGGGAGAAGAAAATACAGATCGTTTCTTCTTGTATCAAAGTCATGCTGACCCAGAAAACCCAACACTTGCTGTTAACAACTATGAAGTCATTGGACGTGAATATGACAATGCACTTGTATTGGCGAATTTCTGTCAACGCACAAAAGGTGGAATTGCAAACGTAGGAGCAAACCGTGTAAGTATTCCACTTGATGGAAACTATCGTCGTCTACTTGCAGATAACACACTAGGACCAGTCATCAATGAAGTACGTCTTGGTACAGGTGAAGGTGCAATTCTTATTAAAGAAGACAAGGTAGATGTAGCGGACTATTCTAAAGTTGATGAAGCAATCAAGAAAGTTCCTAGTGATTTAAGCAACTATACGGATGAAAGTGTTCAAGACTTACAAGATGCATTAGATGCAGTTGTTCGTGGGAAAAACAAAAGCGAACAAACTGTTGTAGATGGATATGCAACTGCAATTGAAGATGCAATTCAAAATCTTGTTTCAAAGAAAGCAGATTACACAAAAGTGGACACAGCAATTGCCAGCGTTCCAAGTGATTTAACACTCTACACAGATGCATCACGTCAAGTTCTACAAGATGCATTAGATGCTGTCATTCGCGATAAAGATAAAAGCGAACAACTCATCGTAGATGGATATGCAACCGCAATTGAAGATGCAATTCAAAACCTTGTTTATAAGGATGCAGACTACACAAGAGTTGACACCGCAATAACAAGTATACCTACAGACTTAAGTATTTATACAGATGAAAGCGTACAAGACTTACAAGATGCATTAGATGCTGTTGTTCGTGGGAAAGATATTACCGAACAAACAACTGTAAATGGGTATGCAAAAGCAATTGAGGATGCAGTTGCAGCACTAACAGTAAAACCTGCTCCACCAATTCAATATGCTGATTATACGAAAGTGGATGAAGCAATCGCAAAAATTCCAGCAGATACATCAGTATACACAGATGAGAGTGTTGCAAACTTACAACAAGCAAAAGATGCAGTCATTCGCAATAAAGAAGTTCACGAGCAAAGTATTGTTGATGGATATGCTACAGCAATCGAAGATGCAATTACGCAACTTGTCTATAAACCTGCTGACTACACAAAAGTAAATACAGCAATCGATAATATTCCAGCAGATGTAACTCTTTACACACCTGAAAGTGTCCAAGTTCTTACAGATGCACTTGCAGCAGTAAACTACAACAAGAATATTACAGAGCAAACACTTGTGGATCAATATGCTAAAACGATTGAAGATGCAACAGCACAACTTACATATCGTGCAGCAGATTACTCAAAAGTCGATCAAGCAATCGCAAGAATCCCTGATGATTTAACAATCTATACGTTAGAAAGTTTAGAAGTGTTAAAACAAGCACTAATGGATCTTGAATTTGGTAAAAACATTACCGAACAAGCAACAGTAGATGGGTATGCTACAACATTAAACAAAGCCATTGATGGTTTGGTACGTAAGCAAACTGGAGGTTCAAATCCTGGCAATTCATCAAACCAACCAGGAAATTCTTCTAACCAAGGAAATTCGAATGCAAATAACACAACGCCAAACAAAGATGTATCATCTAATGCAGATAATGCAAATACAAAACAACCTAGCAAAGCACCTAACACTGCAGATAGTACAAATACAAACCTACTATCTCTAGCTTGGTTAACTAGTTTTGGTGTAATTCTTATTTCGTTACGACGTAAATTTAAAACACAAAAATAAACAATTATAGTATCTATGATAAAAGCACGAGGAACTCCCCGTGCTTTTTGTGTTTATTGATATTAGAAATCCAATGCAAATTGACCATTTGCATCTTTGTAGATGCGATGAATAGACTGTACGTTTGCTAATGGAAGAGGCATGTAAAGATGAGGAAACACCTCACCTTCAAGTCCTTCCATTTTTAATGATTTTCGTATTTCATCATTAACTATTACTTCAAATATTAACATTTCTTCATACTTGTTATAACATGCTTGTGCAACACGTATCAGTTGATCTTTCAAAGAAAAATGAATAAAGCCATCTTGTGCATAATCTTCAGGCGTATAGAATTCTTGATCCTTACAACTTTCATACACGGCTTTTGGTAACATATGATAGATACGTGAAGGCCAATTTTCTCTTGTTAGTTCCATATATACAGGAACATGTTGCATATTTTCAACATCTTCAAAAGCTTTTACACGTTCTGGCATTTCATTTCTTTGAAATCCAAGTCTCTCATACAAGACAATTGCTTTTTGATTATCTGGATGCGGATCCACCCATACAAGACTACTACCTGCTTGAAAGGCTTGATTGATTGCATAAGTAATTGCTTCGAATGCAATTCCTTTTCCTCTTGCTGATGGTACTAGTTTAATATCTAATGCAGCAAGTGTTGAATCTTTCATCATAAAAAATGCAGCTTCACCACAGTATCCAAGTTCTTTATCATAAATCGAATAATGATTTTGTCTGTTATCCTGACATTGCTTACTTTGCATATACCAATTATGTATGCTTTCTTCACTAATTTGCAATCCGTTAGGAAAACCTACATATTTCATGACTTCCCCATTATTCCAAAGATTTTGGATGTTTTGTAAATCATTCTCATTGGTCTTTTGAATAATGATGCCTGTTGTGTTTGTCATATATTAACTCCTTGTACTTGAAAAAAAGAATAGGGCGATTGTTCCTGGACCAGCATGTGAACCAATTACAGGTCCAATATCAGAAATTAAGATTTCTTTAACTCCCATTTCTTCACGAATTTTGTTTGCTACATACGTTGCATCTTCTAAAGCATCTGCATGTGAAATCATAATTAATTGATCTTTTGGATTGATTGCCGTTTGTGCCATCTTCTCCACAAGCTTATTCAGTGATTTCTTTCTTCCTCGTGCTTTTGCGACATTCAAAAGATGTCCTTCATCATCAACATGTAAAATTGGTTTAATACTTAATGCACTTCCAACAATTGCCGTTGCATCGGATACTCTTCCCCCACGAGCAAGGTGATGTAAGTCATCCACAGCTACCCAATGGGCTATATGTAAGCGATTTTCTTCAATCCATGTTGCATTTTCTTCAATTGTCATTCCTTTTTCACGATTTAAGCAAGCATAATAAACAAGCAACCCTTCACCAGCACTTGCAGCTAAACTATCAATAAAGTAGATTTTACGTTCAGGGAATTTTTCTTTTAATTCCTGTAAAGCGATCTGTGAACTTTGATATGTATTACTCAAGCCACTAGAAAAGACGATGTATAAAATATCATGTCCTGCTTCTAGTAACGGTGTGAAATACTCAATATATGCATATGGTGTAATTTGCGAAGTCGATCCTGTTGAACCTGCACGCAATTTATTATAAAAATCCAATTCATGAAATACTTTAAAATCTGCGTCTTGTTGATACTCTTGATCATCTAGCATAAACATCATCGGTATCATCTTTACATCGTAACGCTCAATAACATCCATGTGTAAATCAGCAGTTACGTCACTAACAATTAAATAATTTCCCATATTTCTCTCCTTTTTTAGTTATTATAGACCTTCTATAATAAACTAACAACTCATATCCTATACGTCATTTTTTGTAATATCTATACACAACATTCTTTTGTTATATATGTAATATATTCTATCACATTTTTTCACAAGGTTCTTCGAAAATTAAAACAATGGTATTGTATATATTAGAGCATGCAAGAAATAATGTCTTGCAAGTATGTTATCCCTATTACATACATTTAAATCCCCTTATAAACACAATATGAAAAAGAGACTTCCCCCCCTATGAAGTCTCTTTTTCTATTTCCTGGATAAACTTCTTCATGGCTCCTGCCATTGGTAGCTTTTCTTGAATCATTTGCCATGATACAAAGTGATCATCAATTTGCTTTACGTCGATTACATATGCTTGCATATTCCATTCTACATGAGAGTACACATGTGTATGAGAAGTAAACTTCTTTATTTTGACAATGCCATACATGGGATCAATCAACTGTTCAATTTCCTTCTTTTTTAACACGTGCTCGATATTCATAAACTCATACATGTGTTCCATGAGTATTCCCTTTGTACGTTTATGTACGTAATACATATGATCTTTACGTAAAATTAAAATGGTGTGATTTTGCTTACGACGTTCCTTAAGTTTGCTTTTTACTGGTAAACTATTTTGTAAGCCTTGTTTGTATGCGCTACATGAAGATGCAATTGGACAAATATTACATCTAGGGGTTCCATTACCAATACAAACTTGTGAGCCTAGTTCCATCATTGCCTGATTATAATCACCTGGATTGTTTGGATCTACTTCTTGTTGGAGTTCTTCAAAGACAAAGCGTTTTGTTTTTTCTTTTGCAATATCAAAATCACAAACATGCACGCGTGCATATACACGTAGTACGTTTCCATCAACTGCTGGAACTGCTTGGTCAAAAGCAATAGAAGCAATGGCTGCAGCTGTATACATACCAACACCAGGTAGGGTTAGTAATTCTTTGTAGGTATTTGGTAACCGTCCATTATATGTATCCATGCAAACTTTTGCAGCTTCTTTTAAAAACCGTGCACGTCGATAATAACCAAGACCTTCCCACAATTTATACAACGTTTCATCATCTACCATCGCTAAAGCTTCTAGTGTTGGTAATTTTGTGATAAACCTTTCAAAATATGGAATCACTGCTTCTACTCGTGTTTGTTGAAGCATAATCTCACTAATCCATATTTTATATGCATCTTTGGTAATCCGCCAAGGAAGTAAGCGCTTTATATCCCATACCAAGCCAATAATTGGGAATTTCTTTCTATGTGTGAATTCATCAATAATATCTCCTATTTTATACATATCATGCGATAAATAAAGGATTTTTGCAACATATATTTTACTATATGATAAAGAATGTAAATACATATGCATATCCCATTTTTTTCCATAATTTTGCGATATTTACAATATATAACTATCGTATTATCTATGAGTAAGGCGAGAGCCTTGCATGTATGTTATCCCTATTACATACATTTCTATCCCTTTATAAACACACACAGAAAAGAGCCACTCGAAAGAGTGGTTCTTTTCTATCTTCCTTACAAAAAAAGAAAAGCCCACCATGTGAGCTTAGTATATATGTTATGGGACAATTGGATCACAGTAGAAATTTTGATCAACTAAACGTTGACGCAATGCCTCTACATCTTTTACATCATCCTCTGTCAATGTAACATCAAATAAATGGAATGGATCATTTACATAATCATATCCATCAAGTTCCACAGTAATGATATGTTCTACCATTGCGCGATCAAGAACAATCTCAGAAGTAATTCCTGGATTTCGTAAGATTTTCTTTTCATATGCTTGGATTTCTTCTTTCTTTTGTTCAACCTTTGCTTCAAAGTCACCTTCAAAAATATATTGTCTAGAAATACGGACTTGAATAATATTTGAACCACGATATTTCACTTCATAGTTATTGGTCTTGTATGAACAGATCATCTTTTCACCTTCAATAAGGGCACAACTACTTGTAAATATGAGAAGGGCAATTACACATACGATACTACATAAACGTTTCATCATAGCTTACCTCCCATAATTTGATCAATTAATGCAACAACACGTTTGATTGATTTCCCATCTTGATACGCAAAGAATTTATCTCGAAATGCTTTTCGTTTTTCCTGATATTCATCTTCTGCTTGAATTGCATCTACTACAGCTTGTTCGCTTGTACATATCGCTCCTGGCATCTCTTGCTCATAATTTACAAAGAAACCAGGACTTTTTGCATACTCTTCAATATCTGGCACATAGAATACCATCTTTTTATCAAAGACTGAAAAATCAAAGATAATTGCTGAATAATCAGATATTAAAACATCCGTAACTGAAAATAGTTTTTTGATACTCATTCCGTTGCAACAAATAACATGATGATGCGTATCAATTGTTTTATCTGCAAGTAATGGATGCATCTTATATAAGATGACATACTCTTCACCAAGTTGTTCAATAATCTTATCTAAATTCACTTGACCATCGCGAAAACCTTGCATGAGACGTCCACGGAACGTCGGCGCATAAAGTACTACCTTTTTTCCTTTCAACTCTGGATATTGCTTATACATCGCGTTGCGATCTTTTTCAATTTTACGTTTATGAAACAAGCGATCTGTTTTTGGAATACCTGTCACCATGACTTGTTCTTCCTTTACATGAAATGCTTGTGCATATGGTTTTACAAAATACTCACAGTTACTAATGACATAATCATAGTTATTGATTTTGTAATCTCTATCTACCATATTCCCAAATTGTTTAATTGCTCCAGTAGCATGCCAAAGTTGTAATACTTTGACTTCCTTACGTTTAAACTTACTAACAACATAGTTATTGTAATCAAGTAAAACAAGTGCACTTGAGTTAATCACAAACAACTGCTTAATACACGTAAAGAAATATTGAATATTCCCCCATAGTGTTTTCTCAAATTTTGTGAGTAGATATGTTAAGTGATATTTATCCAACTCTGTCTCATTTTCTTTTTCTAAGGCACGAGAAATCAAGCGAAAATCACCAGCAAGACTATCATGTTCCAAAGAAACAAAGGTAATCTTTTTTGGATCAACTTTTACAAAAACTAAAAAAAGGCGAAAAAAACTCAAAATAACATCAAGTATGATTTTCTTAAGTTTCATGTTATCACCTTCACTTTCTAATTTGTATGAATCGCTTATTCAAATACAATATCCACAACACGATCACTTGCATGACCATCTTGAAGATTGTTGAATTCTTTATTAAAGCTTTCTAAACGAGAGTAATCATAGTTTCCTGCTTTTATTTTTGCAAGTAGTTCATCTTCATCCTGAATAATATCCCCAGGTAATGTTTTGTGAATATCAAAGTAGAATCCACGTAACTCTTCTGCGTATTCCTGTAAATCAAACATATAGAAATACATTGGACGCTTTAAGTTTGCATAATCGAAGAATACACTTGAATAGTCAGTCACAAGTACATCTGCAATTACATATAACTCATTAATGTCACGACCTGCGCGCACATTACGTAAGAATTCACGTAATTCTTCATCTTTCTTATATTTATTAATAATCAAGTAATGTGGTTTATACAATAAGACATATTCTTCACCTAACACTTCTTTCCACTTATGGAAATCCGCTTGTAGTTCAAATGTATATCCACGCTCAGTATATGAATTATCACGCCATGTTGGTGCATAGAGCAATACTTTTTTTCCTTCTGGAATGTTGTACTTTTCTTTTAATGCTTGTACTTCTTCCGCACTTACATTTGTTAAATAGTCATTTCTAGGATATCCTGTTTCAATTAAACGTTCACGATTGATGCGAAATGCACTTTGAAATACTTTCGTACTAAATGCATTTGGACTAATCATGTAGTTATATTTACTTACATCATTATCGTATGTCGAAGCCATTTGATCAAAGTTCATACCACTACGGTAGTATGTAATCTCTTTATCCTTTGGTCGAACAATATCATGCGCTAAACGCTTTAATGGAGTTCCATGCCATGTTTGTAAATAGATTTGATTATCTTTCTTAATAATATGTTTTGGCATCTTACAATTAATAATCCAATATTTTGCTTTTGACATATAATAGAAATATTTCAACCCATTATAACGAACAATTTTCGCATTTGGAATTTTTGTAATCTTAAACTTTTTCACCGCCCAAACAAATGTATAATTTTTGTATTTTGGATGATTCATTAAGTATTGATGAATTGCTTTTGGATTATCTGAATATCCTCTTCCGTGAAAGGAAATAAAGATCACTGTTTTATCATCAACCTTAATTTTTTGGTACATATTTCGATATACAACTTTAGAAATACGTGTAATGATACGTCTTACAAAACGCATCACTTTTCGCAATCGTTTTCTAGTTTTCTTCTTAAACTTCTTTAGACTCATCGGTGTTTTCTGCTCCTTGTTTTAGTTGTGCTTTAATTTGCGTAGTCGAAATCCCTTCTGTACGCGGTAAATAGACAACTTCACAATATGGTTTTAAATGGTCAAATTTACCTTCCCAGTCTTCCCCGATGACAAACACATCAATATCATATTTTTGAACATCTTCCACTTTCTGTTCCCAAGAATCTTCAAAAATAACTTCATCTACATATTTAATCGCTTCTACTATAGCAGCACGATCTGTATCTTTTACCTGACACTTTTTACCTTTTTCCACCCAGTTAAAACGGTCACTTGATACTGCGACAATTAAATAATCCCCTAATTCTTTAGCACGACGCAAGAGATTTAAATGTCCCACATGAAACAAATCAAAGGTCCCATACGTAATTACTTTTTTCATTTGCTTGTCCTTTCTGCCATAATTTTAGCTTTAAACTTCTTTTGTTGGTCTTTACTTAATGCTTTATATTCTTCTACATAAACTTCATATGCATCAGCAACTTCATTAATCTTACCTTGCATTCGTAATTCTCCACCTTCAATCCAGATTCCTTCTTCGCAAAATTGGCGAACTTGGCTAATTGAATGCGAAATAAAGAAAATTGTTTTTCCTGAATCGCGTAGTTCAAACATCTTTTCCATGCATTTCGCAGCAAAGGCTTTATCACCTACAGATAAAGCTTCATCAACGATTAGTATTTCTGGATCAAGTGCAATCGATATTGAAAATCCTAAACGCGATTTCATTCCACTTGAATATTTTTTTACTGGTTGGTAAATAAAGTCTCCAAGTTCTGCAAAAGCGATTACGTCTTCAATAATTGCATCGATGTGCTTTTTCCCTAAACCTAAAAGCGCACCTTTCATTTTAATATTCTCAATACCTGTTAGTTGGTCATTCATTCCTGCTTTGATTGCAATTAATGCTTGCTCACCAACAATGGTAACTTTTCCACTTGTTGGATAGGAAATTTCTGCAAGGATATTGGATAGTGTACTTTTTCCACTACCGTTGGTCCCTAAAATTCCAACAATACTTCCCTTTGTAACTGTAAAGTTAATATCTCGTAAGGCATAGAATTTCTTCTTATTACCAAACCATCTTTTTTTCTTGTCTTGTAGCGTATAGATTTTATCTACATGCTCAAAAGCAACAACAACTTCTTTTGCCATATTTCACCTCTTAAAGCATATCGATAAACTTATGTTTAAATTTGTACATTAGGATACTTCCAACGACATACAAACCAACAACTACACACCAAAAGTATAGCGTTTGTGCTGGATGCATGGTCACTGGATCTTGATAAAACAAAGATCCACGGTATCCTTCAATAATATAATATAGTGGGTTTAATTTAATAAATGGTTCAAGTGAACGAACTAGCGAACTTGAGCTTGCAAGTACATCTGTAATTGGCCATAAAATTGGTGATAAATACATCAACATACGCATACATGCAGAGATTAGTTTTTTCACATCACGTGTAAACATGTTTAAAACACTAGTAACCATACCTAGTGAAATACATAAACATACAGCACAAAACATGTAATACAATACTTGTAGCCATAACATGTTTGGTTCATGTCCACGTAAAAGTAATAATACCAATACAACACCAATCATCACAATGTGGTTAAATAACTCTTTAAACACAACGGTTGCAGGTAATATGCTAATTGGAAATTTCATCTTTGTGATGATGTTTCGTTTTGCATAAATTGCATTACACCCTTTTGTAATACATGGGCTCACAAAAAACCATACCGCAATTCCGACAACCATCCAAGGCAAGTAACTGATACCAACACCTGTTGGTGAAGTTGCTGGACTTCCTTTTCGCATGATCAATCCAAAAGCAATCCAATATGTAAATATTTGAATTAGTGGATTAAATACACTCCAAAGAACACCAAGGCGTGATTCTCGATAATCGGCCAATGTCTCATATTTAGAAATCGAAAGTATTCGATTAAAATTTGTTAGATTTTCTTTTAAGACAAACCAGACACTTTTCATAGTCATACCATCCTATATCCTTCTCATTTTATACTATTTACGCATGTTTTACAATATTTCACGTATTTCTCGAACGACAATGCACACTTCACGATTTTTCGATATTTTCCAATAATAAAAAGTCCGCTTGTATAAACGAACTTATCTTCTCTTTATTGTTGTTTTGTCTTTATTCTTGATCGTTTACATATCATACCTTCGACCAAATGATATGGTTTTATGCATAACATACCAAGTCCAATACCAATTGCATATAAGCTAATATCACTTAAATCAAATGAACCACGACTTAACACATATTGTAACACTTCCATCAAGATACCAAAGCTTAGACATGAAAGATATAACATCCATTTCCTTTTGACAATTGGTTGTAAGACTAATGGTGCAGGAACAAACAACAAAATATTTAATACTACCAATTGTACCAAGTATTGATAACCAGACTGCAAGTCATCAATAAATGCAAATGGATTAAAGCCATTACTAATCAGTCCTTCAACATAGATTTGTCTACGTGCCAAAAGTAGTACAGCTACAATCAAGAAGTAGCCCAAACAAACCATTCGTTTCTCAAAAGCATTCCAACCGATACAAACATACGAAATAAATGCATATACAAATACACACATACTACCAACGATAATTGCATATTGCATCCAATTTGGATTATTAAATCGCATCAGTTCCTGAATAATTGGATAACATAGAAGTATTCCTACTGCACAGGCAATGCCAAATAGATGTATTTTATTATTCAAAAAATCTCTCATCGTACGTCCTCTATGCATATATACTACCATATCCATTTTTATTTACGTGAACATACAATGATTTTCTTGTGTTATTTTTTGTTGGTTATTTTGAAAGCAACTGCTTTAACTCATCTACTGAAGCAACTTTTCCAGAGATAATTACCTTTCCTTTATAGACAAGTGCAGGTGTCGACATAACTCCATAACTTGCAATTTCTACCATATCAGTTACCTTCTCAATATCTGTAGATAGATCTAATTGTTGCAAAGCTTGTTTTACATTTGTTGCAAGTTCATTACATTTCGCACATCCAGAACCTAAGACTTTCACTTCTGCTCCTTTTACACTTTCCATTTGTCCATCGATACCTGATGGCTTTACATTCTTTTTAAATAGTTTCATACGCTCCTCCTAAAATATATATTGAAACACATTGAATAAATAACCAATAATCATAATTGAAATACCAACAATAGCGATAAATGTTGCTAATAATTGTGGTTTTACTGCACGTTTAAGCATAATCATTGATGGCAAAGATAATGCAGTAACTGCCATCATAAAAGATAAAACCGTTCCTAATCCAACACCTTTTGCATATAATGCTTCAGCAATTGGAATCGTTCCAAAGATATCTGCATACATTGGAATTCCGACAATGGTTGCTAGAATTACTGAAAATGGATTGTCTTTGCCAAGAATGGACTGGATAAAAGATTCAGGTAATACGTTATGTATCAAAGCACCAATACCAACCCCAACCAAGACATATGGAAACACTTTTTTAAAGGTTGATACAACTTGTTCTTTGGCAAAATCAATCCGCTCTTTATAGCCTACGTTCACATCATCGATTGTTACATTTGGTGCATCCTTAATAAAGGATTCAACATATTTCTCCATTCCTAGCTTTTCGATCAACAGTCCTCCTAATACTGCAATAATAAGTCCAGCAAGCACATAGACAACTGCAATCTTCCAACCAAAGATTGACATCAACAACACCAAAGAACCTAAGTCCACCATCGGTGAAGAAATCAAAAATGAAAAGGTAACGCCTACTGGTAAACCAGCACTTGTAAATCCCATAAAAATAGGAATCGATGAACAACTACAAAATGGTGTAATCGTACCCAATAAGGCACTTAATATATTTGCCCATATCCCACGAAATCTTGATAGTATCTTTTTTGTCCGTTCTGGTGGAAAATAACTTTGAATGTATGATATTCCAAATATCAATACAGATAACAGCCATAGTATCTTAATCACATCATAGATAAAGAAATGTATACTTGCTCCCAGCGTTTCATGAATATTGATACCAACTAATTCAAGTATTGATCCAACCAGTCGGTTTAACCATTGCATTCCTAATATTTCATTTTGTATAAAATCCCACATATTCTCTCCTTATATCGATTATTATCGATATGTAGATTATACACATCATATCGATATACGTCAATATGTATTTCAAAAGAAAAGAAGCTTACGCTTCCTTACAACATGTACCATCAAACAATTCCAGTAAATCATTACGTGTTTTTGCACATACATCCTTACTAATTGTATAATTTATCCATTTCCCTTTTTTTGTTGCTGTTACCAAACCTACATCTGTTAAGATCTTCATATGATGTGATAGTGTAGACTGTACAATATTCAAGTCTTGTAGTAAATCACAAGCACATCGTTCACCTTGTGTTTTTAGTATCGAAAAAATTTTGATTCTGTTTTCATCACTCAATGCTTTCATGATGCTAGTTAATTCATTACTCATATGGTTACCTCATGTGATTATTACAATTAACTCGATAAATTATATCAAGTATTATTTAACAAACATTCTAATATAAATATAGTTCTTAAATTCAGCCAATACCCTTACTGCTTTTTTAAAAATTACTGTAAACTAAATTTATCATACTCTTTATTGATTCTTTTTATAAATCTTTCTGCTATTATCATAGCATGTTTATAGCAATCTTTGAAATTTTCTATTTCAGTGTATGGAAAGAATCCTAGTGATGTTGTTTTTCCTAATCGAAAATCTTTTCTCAAGAAAACCAAATCAACATTCTTCTCACCTTTGTATTTGTCTACCTCTTCTTGTAAGATGACCCTCAATTCTTTAACTTTTTCGTTTGCACCCATCTCTTTTAATTCTGAGACTGATTTAAAAAACGAAACTCTTATATTTAACATTAAAACAGTATCATATCCTTTATAGTTTTTTCCATGATCTAGATTAAAGTATATATTCTCGAGATAGTTGTTAGCTACTTTTATTATTAATAATTTATTCACAAGTGTTTGTAATTCTGTTGTGCTCCAACTACATATGTACTGTCCTCCACTTGGTCTATGTGTCCATTTCCAAATTATCCAATCTATATTTTCTAGTTTATTAGCAACTAAGTATTGATAATAACCCGCATAAGTTAGATCACTCCATTGCGAAATCGGCTTATTGAATTTATATTTATCCTCAATAGAAAGTAGAAAATTATAATATGATTGTAATATAATGTTTCCTTGAACTATCACTTTATTCTCATCATTACCAAAGAACTCGATTAGTCTTTTTCTATTAACGATATTAATATACTTTTTCTCATCACTTTGATCCCAACACTCTTCATATATTTTATAATATACACAACAAATACTAGTTTCATCTGTTTGAAAATTCTCATTTGCAAGAACTAAATCTTTATATTTTTTAATTTGCTCATTATGCTCGCTAGTTAATAATTTATCTTCGATTAAAATAAACTTAGAATCTCCATAGTTTGCTAAGACATCAATTCTTTTCCATTGACGCTCAACAGACTTTAGCTTTAAATTAGAAACATCAATAATTTTATTCCCATAGCTGTCTTTTGTTAATAGTTCATCTACAAATCTTTTTGAAAGTTCTGACATTTTCACATCATCTTGTGAAGTATTTTCGTAAGAATACGATACTAACCATGCAATAAATGCATCATGGCTTAACTCGCTTGTTGCATATTCGAAAATGTTATTTTTATTACAAATACTCATCTCTAATCACCTCAATAAATTAATTTTATCATTTGTAATTAATGAATTGCAAAGTATTTCTTTTTTAAAAAATGACATTTTTATACTGTATATTCTATTTTCACAAAATCTCCAATAAAAAAAATACCCACCCTCACTAGGCGCAAGTTCTAATCATATTTAGAACTCAACCATTTACTGCATGCAAAAACTGTGTTTTTACTGTAGATAGTGGAGATGTGTAGGAAGGATATTAACTGTTTTACAACATTATGTTAGTTCATTATATTCTTTGTTTGTCTCTATTCTTCTTTGATTGATTATGTTCGTTTTGCTTTAAAGTTTGATGTTTTAGAGAAAGTATAACAAAAATCAATTATTCAATAAAATTTTGAGATGCAAAAGTAAACAACAAAATCATTCCATCGGTTAAACTCTTCTTCTATCATGCATTCATCCATAAATTCCCTCTCATAGAGAGAAAACGAGAAGAATATTACACTTCAAGACTACAAAAAACGCCTATCATGATGTTGAACTATTTTCTAATTTTGAATTTTTTATCACAGCATCTAAGACCATCAATATGTTCGAACAAGTCAGGCTTAACTTTTGCTCCCAAAGGATCTAATACAAAATCTATCCCCTCTCGTCTTGCTAACTTAGCCGCTGAAACAAAGTCACTATCTCCTGAGATCAAAACAATTTGTGTTACTTGTTTTTTATAAGAAAGAGAAGCTATATCCAGACCAATTCTCATATCTACCCCTTTTTGCTTCACTTCTAAAACAAAGTCATCTTCACAAATGCTATCTGTATTTACTCCACTTTCCGTAAATATTTTTTTCATTGCATCTTTTTTTAAAACAAATTTAGCTTGTGCATCTGACAATTTACCAAATCGTAAAGCTACTTTTCTTTTTTGTTTTAATTCATTATGAAAAGCGTTAGCCCATGCGAAGTCCTTAGTTTTTTTAAAATCTACATTTTTGCGTGTGAGCGGGTGCATCAACACTTTTTCCATAGGGGGACAATCATAATAAAAAATTCTATACAAATCATGTTGTACATGATTTTCTTTCAAATGTCTATTGCAATAATTAATTAACTCCTTCGCCCTTTCTTCGGGATTCACATCCCCAAAAGCGTCAAATGCTCTTCTGCGATAAAATCCGCCATCAACTAATATCGCAATCTTTCCATCACTTCGATTCGTGCGGTCTCCGTTCTTCATAGTATTCTCCTCTTTTTGTTACTAAATGATAAAACCATGGTTTTGACTATTCCCTTATGGTGGGAGTCTACTTCCATGGCTTTGATATAAATATTGTAGTAAAAAGCTAGTACATTGTCAACTAAAACAATATTTTTTTATTTGAGTTGTTAGACTTTCGATTCCGTCCATAAATTCATTTTATGCTTTTTCAATTTTTATCTTCGAGTACATACTTTGACTTAAGAATAAAAATATAAAAAGCCCATTTAATGAGCCTTAATATTCATATGGTGGAGCTGAGGAGAGTCGAACTCCTGTCCAAAAATAGCCTCGTGTACAAACGTCTACAGTTTAGTTTGTTTATATAAGAGTTAGATTGAAAACAAACAATCGAGTCTAACAATTTGGTTTATTCAATTTCAAGGATGTAGCTAAACCAAATACATCCCCTATCTTCCTAGTTATACGAGTTTAGCAAGTGGAAAGATACACTCACCAACAAGGCTGCAAACCAGTTGTTAGGTTAAATTAAGCAGCGAAAGCTACGCTTTGGTTAGCACCAAAGAAGCTTGATAATTTGTTTTTTCCAGTTAAATTGGATTGATGGTTACGCCATCAGCCGACTGCAGTTCATACTAGACATATCCCTGTCGAAACCATGACAGCCCCATGTCGTAGATAGTATAACACTATCTATATTTCTTTGCCAACTTTTGCATCATACGACTTGCATCACGATCTTTTTCCGTTTGACGCTTATCATATAAATGTTTTCCTTTCGCTAAAGCAATTTCAAGTTTTGCTTTACCATGGTGAATATATAACCGTAGTGGCACAACGGTATATCCTTGTAGTTTTACCTTTTGTTGGAGTTTCTTAATCTCATGCTTATGCAATAAGAGTTTTCTTTCTCTAGTCTCATCATGATTGAAACGATTTCCATATTCATATGGAGGAATGTGCATATTCTTAATATACGCTTCACCATCAATAAATGTGATGAAGCTTTCTTTTAATTGCACAGATCCTTTGCGGATACTTTTAATCTCTGTTCCATGCAAAACAAGGCCAGCTTCAAACGTGTCCTCAATGAAATATTCATGTTTTGCTTTACGATTGACAGTGATTACTTGCATATTTCCTCCTAGTAAACTACTTCTATTTTATCATTCATGACTTGATTAAGTAAATCAATAAAATACTGACGTTTCATATCCAACCCTTTTTGCGTTAAAGTATGAACACTTGCCATCTCATCCGTATAATCTTTTAATGTATAGACTTTATAGTTATGAAACGCATTCGTGATTTGTGTAATCGTTGGAATGAATTTCACATCTTTGAATGTCACTTCTTTTGTTTTTGTGTCATAACTCATTGTAAAACTTGCTAGACCACCTAACATATTGTCATTTCCATCTTGTGCAGATAGAAAGTTTCCTAATGAATAATAGGTGAGTGTTGTATTCCCGTTTTTACCAGTTAGAATATCTCCAGTTTGAATGACATGTGGATGTCCACCAATAATAACATCAGCACCTGCATCACTTAAAAACTGTGCAAGTTCTTTTTGTTCGTCATTTGGTTCAAAGTGGTATTCTTCACCCCAGTGCATACTTACCATTTGAATATCACTATTTGCATTTGCTTCTTTCATATCTTTAGCGATAATCTCTTTATCGATAAGATTGATTAGATATGATTTTCCTTCTGGTAATTCAAAGCCATTCAGTCCATATGTATAACTTAGAAACGCGACTTTCACACCTTTGATTTCACGGTATCGAATTCGTGATTCATTCGCATCTACTTGCATTCCTGTTTGCATAAGGTCCAATTGCTTTAAATAGTTGTATTGATTGATGACACCTTGTTCACCACGATCATAACTATGATTACTTGCTGTATTGATCCAGTTAAATCCAGCACCTTTTACATCATCTAAGATTTCGTATGGACCATTGAATTGTGGATAATGACTTAATCCAAGCTCATCACCAGCTGCAAGCGTTTCTTGGTTGATGTAAGAAATATCCTTTTGGATATATGGAAGCATTGGTTCATACATCTCATCAAAGCCATAACTACCATCTGCTTTTTTTGCATAATAGTATACTGCTTCATGGATTAGATTATCACCAACTGCAGATACACTAATATCCACCACTTTACCTTCTTCTACTGGTTTGTTGGTATCTTTTGATGTATCATCTTTCTTTGTCTCTGATGGATTTGAACCACAAGCAACTAACATACACATGATGACTATGACTACCAATTTTTTCATCTTACATCCCCCTCGTATAATATGTAGTGTAATCAGTTGGCTTTTCCAACTTGATTGTATTGTTCTTCTAATCTAAGATAAGAAGTGTTCTGGAAATAAGGTTGCC